>CAYSGV010000051.1:0-12594 GCA_964430685.1 uncultured Gammaproteobacteria bacterium | reverse complement strand
ATGGCAGATTGTGAATAGGCATTCGCCGTCATATTGAAGTTAAGCGTTATGAAGACATGCTTACATCTAACTTGGCTGCACTCTATTTTTCACTTCCTCAGTGAGCAAGGGTATGGCTGCACATGTATTGATGCTATTCGCATCACGCACTTTATTTTTATTGATGAATTCATGTAATCCCGCATCACTTTCATTATCGCTTTCATCAGGTGTTGGCGGAACTGAGCTTAGTTTATTTTTAGTTTTAAGGGTTTGTTGTAGCAATAAATAACTGGCATTACCCATAGCGGTTGGATTCATTTTCGGTGTTTCAGCTGGGCTAGGCTGCGGACTATTTATTGTTTCCAAATTTTCCTTTAGCTGTCGCATGACACCTAAGAGTCCTTCATAGAAAAATCCATTACTTTGACCTAAATCGAATATCCAACATCCCCGTTGCCTGTTGCGCAATGTGTTAGCCAGTTCAATTAGTACGTTATCAAACGTATCTTTTGATTGCGACAAGTATGTTTTTAATTTATTTGCTTCTGATTGTTCAGTAGTGCTGAGTTCTTTTCGATATTTCGGTTCTTGTAGTATGAGTTCTAGTGCACATATCAGTGTGCGCCGATAAAGCAGTTCTAGCGGGTGCATTGGCCTAACCGGTTGTAAGGGGAACTGAGATTGTGCCACTTCGTTAGATGTTTCACGAATGAGTGCAGTGGTGAGTTGTTGGTACTTAGGCATGGATTGTTTTTCTCCTTTCCTGGGTAATTTCGGAAGTCTTTTGTAGTGAAGACTGATTGAATAGATGTGCTTGTTGCAACCAGTTCAATGCCTTAATGAGCAAGCCATCTTTAGCAATAATTGATTGCAATTTTTGACACATTGGGTTGGCTGAATATTGGGTTGTGATTTGTTGGATTTCATCACATAGCGCTCTTGCTGCACAGAGCTTTGCTGGTAAGGTTAGTGCATGAGAAAGCGTTTGATAGATATTTTGTAACCGTTGATTGATTTGTGTTGATTCTGTTTTGTTATGGCTATTTTCGTGGAACAAACAAAAGCGCTGGTTGAGTATCAATGCTTTTTCAGAATCCAATGGATTTTCTTGCAGGATACCACAAAACAAGAGTTGGTTGGTTAGCACATTAAACCAAAGCTGAAACCACTGTTGCGTGTCAGTACTTTTTAACTCGCTTTGCTGGAATAAGCGCAAGCGCTCTTGTTGTGATGGGTTGCCAACGGCTGTTAGCCATTGAAATAGGGTAGATTGCCATTCAGTGACTTTGGCGTTGGTTTGTGTGTCGACTAAAAACCATAAAAGGTGCAAATCGACCAATCTTTGCAGTTGCATATTGACGGTTGAATCACTGGGTTGGTAAATACGCAGATAATGAAAGCTTTGTTGTGTACGCTTCAGTGTTGCGATATCAGCTGGTGTATTGATACTTTGATGCATCTGATGTTGATAAGTTTGTTGTACTTGCGTCAGTATAGATTGGTGTGTCTGGCGCATTTGTTTTGCGCGTGTAGATTGGTAAGCCTCTGACTCATGCTCCCAGAGACGGCTATAGATGCTTAAGGTTTCTAAATCTGAGGCTGATAAGGATATACCCTTCTTAAATGCTTTAAAGTTTCGATGCTGTTTCGCAAGAAACCGCTCTCGGTCACGCGTATCGTACCAGCATAGATAGGCAACTTCTTGATGGTTGCAGAGTACAGATAAAAAGGTTGTATCAGGGTGAATGGGAATATCTTTAGGTAATTTATCCAAACACCGGGTTTTCAAATCAATGTTGGCTTGATAATTAAGTTTACTGATTTGAAGCCTGATATGGCTACCCAATTGGGTAAACAAGGTTTGTAAGACTTTCAAGCATTCCTGTTTTTCCAGAGGAGTCCCAGCAGTTTTCCAACGGGTGTATAGGGCAAGTATTGGGTCAACGATATCGGCATATTGTCCTGCTGGTACAGCTTTTTCAACACGGAATTGGTGCTCTTGTAATTGGTTCATTAGAAGCACTCGCTTTTTCAAGGTATAGAAATCTTGTTTTAAAGCCGCACATGGGTAAGTTTTAATCAATTCTTCGCTTAAGATACATTCGATAATTTGTAGCCCATGCTCATTGTCAACATAATTATCAATGAAGCTTCTGATTAATTGCAGTAAATTGTTGATGTTGTGCTTACCGTAGGCATTCATTAGAGTAGGTAGATTTTCTTTCTCATTGAATGCATGGCAGTTCACTGCATCTTTGAGTTGGGGTTTGAGTTTTTGTGATAGCGCCATAAATTTATAATCTTGGGCTAATGACTCATCATTCAGTTTTTCAATGAGCTGAAGTAAATGTGGATCCCATTCCTTTAGGGTTGATAGATGTTGCCTAATGATTGAACTCCATTCTTTGACAAAGAACTCATCCGGTGGATTTAAAGCAAACGTGACCTCTTGAGCCAGTACTTGGTAGTCTTGTTTACTTATGAGATATCGCAACCGCTTTGTGCTGTACTCTAGATAGAGACTTTTATCGGTACAAGCCAAAATCAATGCTTGGTAATGGTTGTCTAACCCTAAGTAGCTTTTAAGATAAGTTCGAACGTGATGGTGCAATTCGTCTTGGTATTGCGGAAATTCATGTGCCATTGCATAAAACTGTTTGATGCTGACTAAAATTTGGCTTGCAGTAAACTTTCGTTCATGTCCATTGATGCCAAGGACCATACCGTCTTTGAGTTGCGCTTCTGTTTTTTCTTGTGGTACATCAATAAACAGCTTTCGCATCAATACCAGAAATTCCGTGACTACTAACTCATGTTGTTTCCACCAAAGTTCAACTGCCTGGGGTGCCCAACGTTTGGCATAGATAAAAGCAGGATTGGCACTGTCTTTGATGTGGGCTAAGAGATAGGTTTGAGCAATGATTTCGCATAAGCGAGCTAAGGGTATATCAACAATACCTGCATGCTCCATAATCAAACGTAATTGTTGTTCAACCTCCTCAACAGAGATTTCCGCAAATGGGAAGTCATTGGACAGTAGCGCCTCTAGGGTTTGATACGCAGCTTGAAGCTTTGGATTTTGGGTTAACCGAATACATTGTTTAATAGCATTCGAAACCTCAGCTTGGGATAGCGGCAATACGACGCGCTCATTGTCTATTGATACACTTTCCTTAACTAATTTTTGCAAGAATCGGCCCACTATATTGGTTTTATCAAAATAGGTATAGTGTGCTGCTTTGGCGCGCGTTTGTAATTCAGGCTCTACTTGATTTCGGCTGACTTGCCCTAATACGCCTTGTACGGCTTCATGTTTATTGGCAGTCAGCTCTGAAAGTAAAAAATCACCATCTTGTCTGACAAATTGCTCGTTCAACTCGAGTTGCCAATCATCAAGCACTTTTGCGGTGGCTGATAGTTTGGTTTGCCAACGCTCAATCATTTGGTCTGCATCCCCAAAGAATAATCGTGCAAACCAGCCTAATCTCGATTTTTTTGCAAAAATATGCATATTCTGAAGAAGTCCCTGTGTGTTACGGATATGCTTGTGGGCACTTAAAAATGAATCATGCGTGATTATTTCTTGTTCCAGCGTTTGCTTCACTTCAGCAAGAGCGGTATTCAGACGTGCAAGTTCAAAAAATTGGTCACGAAAAAACCAATAACGAATCGTTGTGCCTAGAAATAACCACTCCGGAATGCTGGTTTCTGTTGGGATAAATTTCTTGAATTCAGTTGGGATGATAAAGCAGCCATGATTGGTGATGATATTTTCCATTGGAATCATGCCTTCAATGGCATGAGCCTGAAACCAAGGGAGCATTTTAAGTCGCTCAATACCTTCTTTTTGACCAAAGAATGCAATCAGCCGATGAAATTCCTCAAATGCCTGCCGATTCATTCTCGCTACAGCCGGTATGTGAGTATGCGTGATTAAGCCGTCATTTGCTTTTTTAAACTGGTTTAACTCTTGGTGGAGCTGGCTTAGGACATCGTCATGGCCATAGACTGCAAAACAAGCTAAGCGGGCAAACATATTCTCTTGTAATTTACCAATTTCACTTAATTTTTGGGCAGAGGATTTTCCTAATAATTGCTCAGAGAGTCCCATTAAATGCGCTTCATAGGCTTGATAGAATCTCTCATCAACTTTTCCTTGCTTTTCTCTTAATTCCAGTAGCGCTCTATCAACTGCCCCGCAGAGGTTTGGTAAAATTTTTTGTGTGATAAAAAGAAGGGCATCACTTGAAAAATGAATGAATTGAACAATGGAGCCAATTTGTTTATTGAGTACAGTAAGCTGCTTTTTTTGTTCATCCTCTTGGCTACATAATTCCTCCAACTCAACCCACGTTTTTTCTTTAGAAAGATTCCTTGTTATTTGTTCACGCACCAATAAGGCATTTCCAACCGCTAGTTCTTTCCCCGCTTTTTGTAAGGTTTTAACTTGCCGCCGCATCTCAGCTAATGTGAATCTGCCTTTAGCGTTTAGTCTTGCACGTTGTTGTGACCATTGTTGCGTAGACTTTTGTGCCGGTTGAAACATTAAGTATGCATGTCTGTAGACATCAAAGCCTGTTTGTAAATGGGTTAGAAAATTTTCTGACAAACTGTCTAGACCATGTCGTTTGGATTGTGGCAAACCGAATTGTTGGTTCAAAGCCCGATAGTCAAAAGGTTTAAATTGAAATAGTTGTAAAGGGTGCATGATTTTATCCTCATTATATCGTTTTTAAAGGAAAGATGGTTGAAATATTTGTTAGACACTGGCTGATAGGCTGCGTACCAATGTAGGAGAGGGGAGGGCACTCATGATTTCGTCCATTGCCTCAATGTCACGGTAATTATCATCATAACGTGCATGCCAACAGCATTCTAATAAATAATCCATTAGCGGCTGTGTAATCAATGCTGTTAAAATACCTGCGCCATCACTCAATGCCACATTTAAAATGGCGGGTTCGTTTTGAAGAAATTTAATTACCAGTTGGTTTGCCAATAGACCACTGAGTGCACCAGCTGCCATCGGTATTCCTTTTCTTACGGTAGTGCGCAGTTTATCGCCCAGACAACCCTCTGGTGCACACCAAAAACTGACACGTTGACACAATTGATAAAGCATATACATTTTCTCCTTTGTTGATTAATATAAATTGGCCATTAAAGCAATTATGAAATTGCTTAAGGTTTGTGTTCAATAAAATGAATATTGTTTGCCTTAACATTCAGCTATGGTGATTGGCAATCGCTCGCCTTGTGATAGATGTGAAGAAGTCGGAATTAACGGGCGTAAACTATTTTTAAAAACAGTCAGTATAAAAAGTTTTTTATTTTGGTAGAATATGTTTAACTTTAATAATCACAAGGGTTTGCAATGTACCTATTTATTTGCGAAGCAATACACTACACGTTTTGAACACTGAATTAACTCGCAGATTTGACACACTACAAAAAATTAGGAGCGAATAAATCCGCTCCTGGCTTGTGTTAGAATTTAATTACATACTTGGCGAAGTTGTATAACTACTGGCTTTACGATTGTCTGTTAGCCGGAGTATTTCAATTGCTTGAATGTAGGTTGTGCACTCGTCGATAGCAGTTGATTGTTTAAAAGTTTTTGTTTCTAAATCAAATCTCGTAGAATTTTCAGCGCTTGATCCCAATCGTGCATATTTTTCTGCTAAGTCATAGTTTTTGGGTATGATGTTGGGATAACCATCTATATACAATTTAGTTAATTCTAGACACGCACCTGCATGACCTTGTGCTGCTGCTTTTTCATACAGAGTTAGCATATACTTTATATCTTGGCGAATCGTATACCAACCATGTTGGGAAAACATTGCCAGAAGGTACTGCGCACGCGAATCATTTTTAGGAAGGTTTTCCATTGCCCATTGTATATCATTTTTAGCTTCTTGAGCTAAGGATTGCCCAAACATTCGTGAAATCTCTCTATCCTTTACTTCTGCTTCTATCTCCGGATCGAGATAGCGTCGCAGGGGTTGCTTGGGGTTGTTCGTTCCAAAATATATTACGACTGGACACAGGACTAGTGGTCGTGATGACCAGTTCACGTTGTTTATCCATATTACCTCAGATAGTTTAAAATCAATGTTGCTGTGCTTAATTGTCCAATTAGTTGAGCGAGAAAATTTCGTGGGAAAATGTTGTTATCAACTGAGAAAAAGCTAGGAGCAGAAGCAATCACTCCTAGCTTGCATGACAAGTTAATTACATGCTTAGTGTAGTTGTATTAGTATTGGTGTTACGGCTATCAGTTAATCGAAGGATTTCAATTACTTTAATATAAAGTGTGCATTGCCTAATCGCTTCTGCTTGGGTAAAAGTTTTCGTTTCTAAATTAAATCTCGTAGAATTTTCTGCGTGTGAACCCATTTGAGCATATTTTTCTGCTAAGTCATAGTTTTTGGGTATAATATTGGAATAGCCTTTACTATATAATTTTGATAATTCCAGACAAGCCCCGGCGTGACTTTGTACCGCAGCTTTTTCATACAGATCTAGAGCATACTTTATATCCTGTCGAATCATTGCCCAACCATGCTGTAAATACGTTGCCATAAGATACTGTGCACGTGGTTCGTTTTTGGGAAGATTCTCCAATGCCCATTGGACGTCATTTTTAGCTGTTTGAGCCAAGGACTGCCAAAACATTCGTGAATTCTCTCTATCTTTAACTTCTGCTTCTATCTCTGGATCAAGATAGCGCGGCGCGGGCGTTACTTGAGGTTGTTCATTCCAAAATATATTACGACTGGTCCCAGGACTAGTGGTCGTTACGACCGGTTCATGTTTTCTATCCATTATGGCCTCCAATAGTTTAAAGGGTTACAGATGCTGCGCTTGGTTGTCTGATTAACTGAGCGAGGTAGTCTTGTGGATAAAATGCTGTCATCAATACAAGAGCCTCCTGTTTAATTGCTGAGTCACAATTTAATCCACATAAATCAACATAATGTATCAAAGACTCTTCTCGTCCATTTAATTTATTATATACCTTTAGCTTGATCAATAAAAGGATAGCTTGATGATTGATGTTTGTAGCCCTAAGTGAGGCATCATTACAAATATAAAGTGCCAGTCGTACCAAGCCAAAGCCTAGGAATTTATTGGCAGCATCGATATATTCATCAAGTTTCTGTTCCTCGCTTAGGAAAGCTTGTAGCGTAGATAAGTGACTGTAATAAGATGCAACTTTTTCTTTTAAGGAATTAAGACTGGGGTGGGTTGATAAGTTTAAAGCGCTCTGGTAAAGAAATTCTATAAAAGGTTGAACCCGTTCCTTATCTGTTAAATTTCTACAGCCTCGATATAAATGGTTCGCGAACTGATAATAGGCCATTGCTCGCTGGTTTATATCTTCATTTTCAGATAAGAAATCAAATAAATTTTCGTTATTAATGTGATATGTACTTTCATGTTTAAAATTTTCGAAGTTAACTAACCAATGCTGAGCAATCATTTGCATGTCGGCTTTTGTAATTTCTGGCAAGTGCACGTTATCATGCTGTATGTAAGTGTCAGTTGTTTTGATTTCTTGATTGATTAACCCAATTGCGGCAACAATTAAACCCGCTTGTACCGAATAAATATAAGGCCCATTAACCGCACCATGGACGAAGTTTACCGCATCACCCTTATAAAGCAGGTTAATGCGTCTACCGTGTAGATAATATTTGTCCGTATTGATGGTTGCTTGTTCAAATTTTGTCAGTTCACCATAGCTTTGCAACATCTCTAAATCAAACTCGTCATCATGGGAAGTACAGGATGCAATAAAAACATTATCCCTCAAACTGAAAAAATCAAAACCTTCGAGTGATTTGGTGCCTGTTGCACCAAAAATCATGTCAGCTGACTGCAAGATTACATCTTTATTGACGACTTTAAAGCCTAGTGAAGATGCTTTCATTTGTCGGATGACATCTTTGTCATATACAATAACTTCTCTAACATGTTTTTGTCGTAAATGCTCTGCAATACTTTTACCGATTTTACCAAAACCAATGACGCCAATAGTGTGCATACGTTCCAACATTGTATGGCCATCTGTTCTTAAAATAATTCCTGCGCCTTCAACAATTGATTTACCAACATTGTAATCTTCAGTCTCCTTTAATTCGCATCGTGCCACAGAAACTAAGGGACAAATCGGTGCAGCCGCTTTTCGAATAGCCGCTTGATATTTTTGATGGCCGTTTTCCGTATCTTCCACTACCCCTAAGAATCTGGATTTAAATGACTCATGTGAAGCAATGATTTGCAAAGGCATAGCAAAATATCCGCCGATATCTATAATCATAAATTTCTCATCTGGCGAGACATATCGGTTAATAAAGTTAATGGCATTATTTTCTTGAGCTAACCACTCGCGTGTAACGTATGTATCGGCAATTGTATATTTTTTCGTTTGAATTTCTTTGAAAACCACTTCATCGTGATGTGATTGTTTAGGGATAACCACTGCTACTCGACCAATGCTGCTTAAAGCTCTTAAAAATGGTGGTAGCGTTGGGACAATATGGTTAATCACAATAAATGTTAGTTTACCAACATTACGTTTTGGTTTGCTCGCAATGACGTGAGCAAAGAAATGGTCGACATGGCTTAACTTTTCAGATTGGTCTAACAGAAGAGATTTTTCATCATTGCCTCTTACAGGAGAGGGTGGCCGAATGACTGGAAGCGATTGCTCTAGTTCAATTCTCGCTCTTTTCTGTTCAACTTCAGGTTCGCCAACGTCTTTTCTTTTCTCAGCCATACATTACACCTCAAAAAAATTGGTTTGTTATTTATGATATTTCTATATGCTTAAGGTTTTATTAAGACAGTGAACTCTCTCATAATAAATTTTGTCGATGTATTGGATTAACAATACTCATTCTCAATATAATATTTGATATATATCTCCGCTCACTATCAAACGTACGCTAAATGTATCATAGACTTCAAGCTACGTGATTCGTATTCAATTTTGATTAGCTCATCAGTTAAGTTAAAATTGAATGCCTCACACGCAGCTTGATATAGCTAAATATCAGCATGCCTCTTTTAGACGGATTTGTCTACTTGATGCCATGCTGCCTGTACCAAATCATCCAATAAGCTCAAATAATCATGTAACGTGACGGTAGGAAGATCGGGTAAATTGACATGTTGAAGAACCTCCAACAAACTTTTAGCATCGGTAAGCAATGCTAAAACACGTTCATGGTCAGTTGATGGAATTGATAAGGCATTTTGAGAATTGATTGCGCTGGCGCAATCCGCTACGATGTTTGTAGACATGTTTGCTACTCCTGTGTAGTGACATGTTTAGTGGAGTACAGGTGCGCGAACACTTGTGCTCCACGCCCAAACCAACGCTGAACCAGGCTGGTTGTCATGCGATAGGCGCTTGACCTTCTAAGCCTACCAAGGTTCACAGAATTTGCAAGCCTAAAAAATGGGCTGCATTTTGCATTCATCTGAAAGTAAGTTTTCATATCGCGCTCCTCCTTGTGTTAAGCGTACGGTTTTGCAAAGACAATCTCCTGATTGATTTGAATGATAAATTCATACCCTGGTCTGATGGTTAGTGTGGTCAACGGCTTTTGTGTTGTTTCATTAATTGTTTGACTAATTTCTTGACTCATTTGGCTGGCGGGTTGCGCCAATGGAGAGGAGGAGGCACTTTGACCGCCGTAGGCCAATGATGATGTTAAAAAGGCTTTTAAGAATCGCTTTCCGTAATGGTGATTAATCTGGTCGGTCAGTCCAGCTTGACCACTGCTATCGGCCCCGACTTGGGGCGTCAGATGAAGTATTTCGCCGTTGGGAAAAATAAACTGCGTCCAAGTAACGGATAGTCGTTCTTCGTCTTCCATTACTTTTTGTTCATAAGTGCCCACTACTTTGGTCCCCTTGGGGATGAGAAGGTATTGTCCCTTGATGGAATCATAAGCATCTAGTTTGACTTGTGCTAACACCTGACCCGTAATCTCATTATGAATACCAGTGAGTAAAATGGCCGAGATAAAATGACTGGGTTGTAAGACAAAAGGTGTCGTTGGTTTTGAAAAATAATGACTGTTTTGTTGTACATTTGTTTTATTTGAATTAGCCAAATCGTTTGATACCTCTTTATCGTTTGGATTGAGTGAAGTATCTGAAGAATTTTGAGTCATGGTTTGATTTGTTATGAGATTACTTGCTTGCATAATGTTTAACTCGCTATTGAGTGCTTGTTGATAAGATGTTATTTGCTGTTGGTTGATGGCTTCATATGAATGATTGAATCTATCCGAATTTGATTGGTTATCAATTAATGGTGGAACCTCAAATAATTGTGGCTTGAAATTTTGTTGCCTGTTCATTTCTTGATTGCTATTGGCTTGTGCAATAATCTTCTTCGCTTGCTCGATAGCGGGTGTTACGTTTTCAGAATTTGAATCATGTGTTTCTTTAGTTGAACCACTTTCTCGTTCAGCGATTCCATAAATAATCATGCCAAACACTAAAGTAAGTAACCCAATGAACCCTACAGCTGCTTTTTTGCCAATATGGATACCTTTGGGTAGAGCACCTTTTAACTTGAGATATTTTGGCGTTGGTATTTTTTCTTGATTCGCTTCACTCATTTTGACAACGCCCAAGAAACCAAGATTTTTGGCAGTTACGGGTAATGGTAGCTTGTTGTTGCTGTCTGCCTACCCCTAATATCAATATAGCCTGCTGAAATAATGTATTTACGATGTAATAATCATCTTGTAATCGGTAATTTACCAGGCTTGTTTGGTGATTCACATCCCACAAAAGTAAAACCGGTGCTTGCCGATGGCGAAAACTAGATGGCATTTGAATATAGACTTGACGTTTATCATCGAATACACGCAAAGGACAAAATGGTTTAGACTGCCAGTTACAGTTAATCTTATAGTTGAAATTCAATTGCTCAGGGGATATCGAAACATCAGCAATCTTTTGAGATGAAACTAACGCTTTTTGTTGCTTTTCCCACGCACTTTGTTCATTTTCGGGGTAATCATAGTTTGCGTGGGTGAGTGCAATGTGTGAACCCTCTCGAATCGATACCAATCGCCATTCATAGCTTCGTTTGTTGGTTGTGATGAGCACATTGGTTTCAATATTATATTCTGTGGGCTTCATGGCGACATGTACAGTCTGGTTGGTGCCTGTATGCGACAGTGCGGGCACAATTTTCCATCGAATAGTGTCGCCTGCTAAAATATTTTGTACGACTTCATCTGGTTCTAAACTGACATCACAGATATAAAGTGGTGCACAATAAATCGTTGGTCGTTTTTGTCCATAGATAAATGTTTTTGGGGAGACAGCTGGAGATGAATAATTGGCTCGTTCCAATTGGTTGTGGGAAGATATATTCTTTTCAATTGTAAATAATGGCTTTGTATCCTGAGATATTGTTGGTATGGCATTTTGCTTCGTATTATAAAGTTTAGTATGATTCTGGTTGAGTTGATTTTGTTCTATCGATAATGTAGCAACACTTGCGGGAAGATTTGCAAAAATACTGGTAGAAATGCTAAAGCAAAAAATCCCTACACAGATTGATATTTTAGTCGCATGCATTTTGTTTATTCCTACTGATTTAACTAGTGAACTATAATTCAACCGTCCAATTCAAATCCTTTAAGTACAAGCCCAAGGGATTGATTTGAATCAAAGCTTCACTTTGCGGCGGCTGTAACACAAAAGTTAAGGTCGCTTGCCAGCGTTGAGTGGATAAAACGATGCCAGCTGTGTTGCGTTTGGTTTCTTGCCATTGAACTTGCCAAGTGTTAGTAGAAATAGGTAGTGCCGCAATGATTTCAATATTAATCGATTGGGTTTGTATTAAATTAAAGGGTGATGCTTCTTTGTAATAGTTATTGAGCTTTTCAAAAGCAGGTGAGTTGCTTGCTGTCATTGCATAGACACGTTCGAGTGATTGCTTTTGTGCTTGGTTATCCAGTAGCACACTTCGCCAATCGGTAATAAAGCGAACCAAAAATGCTTTAATGATTCGGTTATCTAAGTCTTTGATTGGCTCAACTCGACCCCCATAACTCACTTGACCTTGTGACTCTACCTTTACGAGATAAGGGACCCATTTGCTTCTTTGGCTAACATAAACCAACCCACTAACCGCAATCAGAGAAATCGTTAATGAGAGAAGGGTGGCTAATCGCCAATTTCTTGCATGCGCGATGTAACTACCATAACGTTCATTCCATTCTTGTCTGGCTGCGAGATAAGGGCTATGGGGCTCCGGAGCAGAAGTTATCTGGGGTAGAATATTATTTTCGTTCATTTTATTCTTTACTCATCTGAATGTTGCATGGGAATATTGATGCTGGCAGAAGGTGGCGTATCTTTACCAGCTGTAGGAATAGGTGGCTTGCTTCTGTTTTGCATGGGTGGTTTTGTTTGTGTACTTTGAGAATTTCCTGAATAGTTTGACGATGTAGACGGTTGACCCTTTTTGAATGATGATGCCGTTTGCCAACCAACTGAACCAGCCATGTTTTGTATGGTTTTCTCAGCGATATCGTGTGTAGCTGTTCCCAAGCCTTTCACAGCACTCAT
>CAYSGV010000050.1:0-12608 GCA_964430685.1 uncultured Gammaproteobacteria bacterium | reverse complement strand
AGTCAATCCGATTGATTTTGAAAATGCGGAAGGCAATCTTGGTTTAGCTAATACACTCTATGCTTATTTTGCAGCTCGTTTGCCCGTATCACGTTGGCAACGTGATTTAACCGACTCTACACTGTTACGCAATATTGGCAGTGCCATTGGTTACAGTGTCATCGCTTATCAAGCCATGCATAAAGGTTTAAAGAAACTTGTTTTGAATGAAAAGAAACTCCAACAAGATTTAGACCAAAATTGGGAAGTGCTTGCCGAAGCCTTACAGACAGTGATGCGTCGCTATGGCATTGCCAACCCGTACGAAAAATTAAAATCGGTTACTCGGGGTCAAAAATTAACTCAGGAAGGCTACAAGCAATTTGTGGAACAATTGGAACTACCAGAAAATATAAAACAACAATTAAAAACACTCACTCCAGAATCATATGTGGGCTTAGCTAAAGAATTAGCGTTGGCTATTAAGAAGTAATTTAATCTTTGTGGGCCGGATAGAGCGAAGCAAAATCCGACCTACATTAAAAGATAATCTTTCAAAACGTTCAGTTTTGCGCCAAGGTCAAGATGAACACGAGACGAAAAAAGCGGAGTTTACATCCTGTAAATGAGCATTTTTAAGTCGAGCGTTCGCTTGAGATTGGCCAAAGATGAACGTTTTTAATCAGAAGCTCATGAGTACTTTCACGGCGAGCACACACGTAGTAAATACCATTGCTGGCTGAATGACTTTTTTGGAATATTTAATTGCCATATTTGCGCCAAAGTAAGCACCAACCGCGCCCATAACCGCTAAGACAAGACCAAGCATAATATCAACTTCACTAAAGATGAAGAACATCACGAGCGCAGTCACATTGGAGACAAAACACATATAATTTGCAACAGCATTCGCTTCAACAAGATCAATTTGCATCACTTGGGTTAACAGCGCCATCCAAAACAAACTGGTGCCTGCCCCAATCAAACCGCTATAAACGCCGAGCATCGTACTAGAAGTATTCAAAAATGCTTTTCGATATTTAGCAATAAACGGTATAGAACCTAATTTAAATGACTTGCCAAAGAGTGAATACAATGCAGCCAGCATAATTAAGATGGGTAACGCTGTTTTTAAAAAGCCAGGATCAATAATTTGCACCAGCACGACGCCCACAATAGCGCCGATAAATGTGGCAATGCCAGTGATTAGCCAAATACGTGGCTCAAATATTTTTTTGCGTACAAAACGAAATGATGAAGCCAAAAGACTAATGGTGGTATAAAATTTATTGGTACCCAAAGCCACTGGCACAGGCGTACCAACTAGCAATAATGCTGGTAACATCAACATTCCGCTACTGCCAGCAACTGCGGAAACAAAACCGCCCACGACAGCAACAGCACCGAGTAATAGGGTAACATCTAAAGTAGCCATGTGAACCTCTCCTTCTAGATATTATTATTAATATAATAATGATTTGTTAAAATATCTTATGCAACACGGACAATGATTTGAAAGCGTCGCGATGATGTTATGCTTGGTCCGTGCAAAATTATAATTATTCTGTGTTTTTAGCAGATTATGAACAATCATGCAACTGCCGTAGCAGCTCTGTAACGGCTTTCATTCGTTGCTCAGCTCTAGATTGACTATCATTTTCTACCATTTTGGGGTTTAGCATGAGCTTAATTCGATTCGATCCCCCAAATTGATACTCATTTGGTTTTTTTTGTACCAAATCAATAATTTTTTCAGGTTTGATGTGTGGCGTCGCAATAAATTCAACATTAATATGTTTTTGCCCAGCTTCAATTTTACATATACCCAATGTTTTAGCTTTTAATTTGATTTCGGTGATGGTAAACAAATTTTGGGCCGCATTTGGTAATAAGCCAAATCGGTCAATTAATTCGATGTGTAATTCATCTAAAGCTTCTTGGTCAGAACTATTGGCTATACGCTTATATAGAATTAAACGTGTGTGGACATCATCGACGTATGTTTCCGGTATCAGTGCCGGAATATGTAAATCGATTTCAATATTGTCATTAAAAGCTGTTTCGATATTAAGTTCTTTTCCCTCTTTAATTGATGCAATGGTTTTTTCAAGCAATTCTAGATATAAACTAAAGCCAATGGCCTGCATTTGCCCACTTTGTTCTTCGCCCAAAAGTTCTCCTGCCCCACGTATTTCCAGATCGTGTGTAGCTAATATAAAACCTGCACCCAAATCTTCTAGTGAAGCAATGGCTTCTAGTCGTTTTTGTGCATCGCCCGTTAATTGCTTTTTGGTGGGCACAAGCAAATAGGCATAGGCTTGATGGTGTGAACGACCGACGCGGCCACGGAGTTGATGTAATTGTGCTAAACCAAATCGATCGGCACGATCAATAATGATGGTATTTGCAGTTGGGATATCAATACCCGTCTCAATAATAGTGGTACAAACTAATACATTATAACGCAAATGATAAAAATGCGTCATGATTTGCTCAAGTTCACGTTCACGCAATTGGCCGTGCGCCACAGCAATTTTTGCCTCTGGAACTAATTTAAAAAGATCACGTGCTGTATGTTCAATTGTTGCTACATCATTGTGCAAATAAAAAACTTGCCCGCCTCTTAATAATTCACGCATAATCGCTTCACGCAGCATTTCTTTATTACGTTCCATTACAAAAGTTTTAATGGACAAACGTCCAACGGGAGGTGTGGCAATGAGCGATAAATCGCGTAAACCAGCCATAGCCATATTTAACGTGCGTGGAATTGGTGTTGCTGTAAGCGTTAATACGTCTACATGTGTTTTAATCTTTTTTAATGCTTCTTTTTGATTAACACCAAAACGATGTTCCTCATCGATAATGATTAAACCAAGATTTTTAAATTTTATATTTTTTTGTAATAATTTATGAGTACCAATAATAATATCGATCTTGCCGGTGGCTAATTTCTCGACGATTGCTTGGTTCGTTTGTATATTTTGAAAACGAGAAATAAATTCTATGTTTACTGGATAATCTGCAAAGCGATCTTTAAAGTTTTCATAATGTTGATTGGCCAATAATGTGGTGGGCACCAATACCACAACTTGTTTCTGGTTTTGTACACACAAAAATGCTGCACGCATCGCCACTTCAGTTTTGCCAAAGCCTACATCACCACAAATGAGTCGATCCATCACTTGTGTTTTTTGCATATCTTGAATCACATCATTAATCGCGTTAAGTTGATCGGGCGTTTCTTCAAAAGGAAATGCCTGGCTGAAAGCAATAAAATTTTTATCAGGTACCCCACTCGGAATTTTGTGCTGACTGGCGCGCTTGGCATAAATTTCCAACAAATGTGCCGCTACATCACGTAACCGCTCGGCTGCTTTTTGTTTGGCTTTACTCCATTGATCAGATCCCAATCGATGCAAAGGTGCTTGAGTTTGTGAACCAATATAACGAGTAATTAAATGTAAGTTGGCAACCGGCACATAGAGTTTAGCAGCATCAGCATATTCCAATACTAAAAATTCAGTTTCATTGTCATCCACGCGCATTGATTGCAACCCTAAATAACGCCCCACCCCATGTTGTAAATGCACAACAGCTGTACCAATCGTCAATTCAGCTAAATTTTTAATTAGCAAATCAGGATCAACACGGCGTTGTTTGCGTAAACGACGTTGCATCACAGGCTGGCCCAGTAACTCATTTTCTGAAATGATGCAAATCGAAGGTTCTGTTAACGCAACGCCAAAATTAAGCGGTGCAATCGTAATACAAATATCGCTGCTCGCAGCTAGAAACGCTTGCCAATGATCAACCGGTTCTGGTGAAACACCATGCGTTTGTAAAAGTTCCCAGAGAAATTGTTTTCGTCCAGCTGTTTCGGCGGTAAACAAAACACGGCGTTTCGTTGGCTGTAAAAAGGCATCTAATTTATGCAATGGATTCGCTGCTTTTTGGTCGATTGCTAAGTCAGGCAATGGTAAAAAAGGTAAGTTCTGTGTCAAAATATTGTCTTTAAGCGTAGTTGCATAACAACAAATTTGTGCACGTTTGGCAAGTTCACTATCAAATTGCTGCTGTGATAAAAAAAGTTCCGTAGGATTCAATAAAGGCCTACTGATATCATGGCTATATTGATCAAAACGATGCTGCACTTCTTGCCAAAAATCACCAATATTGGTGGCAAACTCACTCGTTAACAACACCAATGTATTTTGTGGGAGATAATCAAATAAACTGTCCGTATGTTCAAAAAAGAGTGGAATATAATATTCAATACCACCTGGCGGCAAACCATCGCTCACTTGCTCATAAATCGGACTGTTCATTGGATTACCAGCAAATCGTTGTCGCCAGCGACTGCGAAATTCACTTATGCCATCCGGAGTTAACGGATATTCATGCGCAGGTAGTAAATCAATTTGCGCAATCATCTCTAGGCTACGCTGCGTTTCAGGATCAAAATTCCGAATAGATGCAATTTCATTATCAAAAAATTCAATTCGATATGGGGTTTGGCTGCCCATAGGAAATAAATCGAGTATTGAGCCACGCGTGGTGTATTCGCCATGTTCAATTACTTGTGAGACATTATGATAACCGCATTGATCTAAACGCTTGCGCATTTCAATTACTGGACATGATTCGTTGACTGTGAATAAAAATCGTTGCGCTAATAAATATTCTTTAGGCGGTAACCGATGTAATAACGTGGGCAACGCTACTATCAGTATGGAATGTGGATTCGTTGCCACTTCGTAAAGTGTTCGCAGTCGCTCAGAGATAATATCTCGATGTGGGGAAAAATGATCATAAGGTAATATTTCCCAATCTGGAAACAACATAACCGGTATGCTCGTCTCCTTACCCAGAAAAAAATTGATATCATCGTAAAGGCGACTTGCTTGTAATAAATCCTTGGCAATGACAAGTGTAGCGGAATCACGCAAACGCATTAATTCATTAATGCATAGGGCCAAGCAATTGTCCTGTATTTGCCCCCACTTGACCTTGGCGGTCGGTGAATTGGGCAGTAATTGATTCAATATCATAAATGCTCTTTAAGATAGTTGTCACGAAGCATAAAAAAGCGTTATTCTATCGTTTATGTCATTCCTAGAACAAGATCAATTGGGCAAACACGTAATGTATAAGCATAAATGGTATTTAGTCATCGCTGCAAGTATTTTGATGGTCGCCGCGAGCTTCCTCGCCTTTCAATTTTGGTTAGACCAACGCACCAAAGTTGCCATTGACCATATCTCTGCTCGTTTAAGCCCTTATGCAAAAATAGATTATGAAGGTGTACATGCTAATATCTGGACGGGGATGGTCCACCTGAATAAAGTGAATATCCATCTCACTGACAAATCTTTAGCTCCTATTTACATACGCGATTTTGGTATTAAGGCCGAAGAAAATAAATATCATGTATTAACCCGCTTGCGATTAAACTTACACGGTGTGCAATTACCCATAGAGCTTGCCGATATTTATCCATTCGCTAGGCAAGTTTTAGAAATTTATGGTAAAGACAATTTACATGGTGACTTTTTAATTGATTATCATTTTAAACCAAAACAACGTTTGCTTTCGGTCATATTTTTTACCCGTTTAGATAATCTTGGCGAATTGGCCATAGACTTAGCTGCAGAAAGCTTTCATCCCAGCTTGCTTTCATCATGGGCTAATTTCAACCGTTTACCGATTCAAAAACTAGGTCTTATTTATCATGATCAATCGCTCATCTCCAAACTTTGGGAAGTACTTGCCGAACGAGAAGGCATCACTAAAGAACAATACCAACAACAATTCGTAGCCAATCTAAATCAAAAAATACTAGAAATCGATAACCCCACTACCAAAAATTCTTATCAACAATTACGTGATTTTATTGAAAAACCCAATTATCTAAAAATTAGTTACTCAGCTAATCCGGCTATTAATTTAGATCAAGCAATGAGTGCATCATCACAAGTGATAATGGATCATCACATTCAACTGAACTATGCGGCAAAGTAACGAAGGAAACGTGTCATGTTAATTAATGTCAAAGACTCCTGTCTCTTATTGATAGACGTTCAAGAAAAATTAATTCCAGCAATATTTCAACATGAACAAATAACAGCAAACTGCGCATGGTTACTTGATGTAGCACACGAATTACAAGTACCGGTATTATGGTCAGAGCAATATCCACAAGGCTTAGGCGAAACCATTCCCACTTTAAAATCACGGTTGCCAGGCACTGCAATGGTAAAGCAACATTTTTCTTGTGCGGCTGACGAAATTTGCTTGACACAAATTATGAACGCCGGGAAAGCCAAATTTTATTGATGGGTATAGAGGCACATGTATGTGTTTTATCCACCGCCATCGAATTAAAACAACAAGGATTAGAAATTTTTGTCGTTATTGATGCAGTATCGGCAAGACATGTAAATGATATAGAAATTGCCAAAATTAGATTACAACAAGAAGGCATCACTTTGGTAACGAGAGAAATGGTATTTTTTGAATGGTTACGCTGCGCCGGCTCAGAGAAATTTAAACAATTAAGTAAAAAGTTTTTTTAAGGATATTATGTTTAATCTCAATAATACTTCTGCTTTGATTGCTGGTGGTGCTTCTGGTTTAGGTGCAGCCACCGCCAGATTATTGTCGCAAAACGGTGCCAAGGTCATTCTTATTGATCAAAACGAATCGATGCTAAACACCATTGCCAAAGAGATAAATGGGATTGGTATTGTTTGTGATGTCACGGATGCAACTGCTGTCGAAAAAGCTGTAACAGGTGCAGCATCACATGGACCATTACGAATGTTAATTAATTGCGCAGGTATTGCCCCAGCTGAACGCATCGTTGGTCGCGAAGGTGTACAACCACTGGAACATTTCAAAAAAGTAATTGATATTAATTTAATCGGTACCTTCAATGTCATGCGATGTGCCGCTGCAGTAATGATGCAATTGCCCCCCTTAGACAACGAAGAACGGGGTGTGATCATTAATACTGCATCAGTTGCTGCTTATGATGGCCAAATTGGTCAAGCTGCTTATAGTGCTTCAAAAGGTGGTGTTGTATCTATGACTTTGCCAGCGGCACGTGAATTGGCTAAATGGGGCATACGCGTGCTGGCTATTGCACCAGGTATATTTGATACACCGATGCTGCGTAAAATGCCAGAACAAGTGCAAAATAGTTTAGCCGCCAGCGTGCCCTTCCCTAAGCGTTTTGGTAAGCCAGAAGAATACGCGCATTTGGTATTAAGTATTATTCACAACCCAATGTTAAACGGCGAAGTGATTCGTTTAGATGGCGCACTGCGGATGAATGCATGAAGATCCTCTCTGCCTACAGAATTGCTTAAGTAGTTTTCAATTCTGGGCCAGTGTCATTTCCAGGAGGCTTTTTAGCAAATTTATAATCTACAGAAAATAGGCTAAAAACTTTCCCCAAATCCTGACGTTCATAATTTGGTAATTGTTTGATATGCTGCAGATTTGATCCATCTCGATCAAACAATAATTTAATATTATCTTCGCTAGGAAATGCTGGATCATAAATTGATAAAATCACATGCTCATCTTGTCGTTTATAAGCATAAGCAAGAACTTGATGATGATTGATAAACGGCTTTTGGAGTTCTGCGCGATTAAAAATATTTTTACCCAAATTAAATAGCGTTGTTTTAGAACGTATCAGTCCAATCAGAGCCGGCTCATTTTTGTCTATGGCACTTTTGATAAATGGCCATGCATCTCTAACATGATTCTTATCACCTACAGGATCTTCAAGTGTCCAGTAGCCATATTTCCACAGCGCTTGGGTATTCGTGGTAGCCCATTGGCATTCTTTTAGATATTCAAATAACTCCGGCATGTTACTGCTGCCAGGCGGCTGCACCGTTGTAGGCACTTTGGTACGATATCTATAGTAACATGCTGCCGCTGCTGCCATTCCGCCACACAGCCCATTCTGCGCATCACCGACTACAACGGGGCCTAAGTAAAATGGTGAAGACTCGAATTGATTGGGAAATTTAAATGCATAATCTTGGATCGAAAATCCATCCACGCAATGTTCTTCGGCTGTAATATGTGAAAAAGATTTTTCATTTTTTTCCATCTAACATCTCCGTTCATGCATTATACATTCAGTCATCATATTTCTACAACGACAACACTGATTTTACAAAGGGTATGGTTAACCGCCGCTGTTGCTGCAGTGAAACTTCACTTAACTGATCAACTAAAGCAAAAACGGTGTGCGGATCACGTGGTGCTCGATGCACTAAAAAAGAAGCAACTTCTTTATTAAGTTTCCAGCCTTGTTGTCGCGCGCGCAATTGCATGGCTGCAACCATATCTTCGTCATCTAATGCTTTTAAATGAAAAACAAGACTCAAACTAAAACGCGATGTTAAATCAGCCAAACGATAACGCAAGTGTGTTGGTGGTTGGTCACTACTGACTAATAATCGTGCGGGTTGCACTTTCAATCGTTCGTATAAATACAATAAGCTTTCTTCCCATTGTTCAACGCCCGCGATTGTATCGATGTCATCAATGGCAATAAATTGCAATTGCTCCAATCCATCAAAGATTGAAACATGTAATTGCGCATATTGTTTGAGTGGTATGTAGATAGTGGATAAACCTTGTTCTTGCGCTGCATGACAACATGCTTGTAATAAATGGGTACGGCCACTGCCCGCTTTACCCCAAATGTAATAACAAAATTCTTGCCGCGGTTTGTTCAGCCATTCTTCTAGACCGCGACACAACGAACTATTTGGTCCCGCATAAAAATAGGAAAAAGTATTTTGTGTTTGAGTGCCAATAGCCAATACAAGTTGTTGGTAACCATTTAAATTATTCATTTGGGTTATTGGCTATATTTTCTATTTTCTTCTCTTCATTTAGATAGGCACTTAAATGGCGTAATGCTACTTTTACTGTAGCTGCAATTGGTAATGCCAATAAAACGCCAAAGCCACCGAGTAGTTGGCCGCAGGCTAACACCGCAAAGATGACGGTAACTGGATGTAAACCTAAACTTTCACCCACCAAGCGCGGCACCAATACAATATTTTCAAAAATTGCCAGCACACCAAACAGTAAGATCACATAACCGACATGAATGAGATCATGAAATTGTAACAATGCCAACAGACTGGATAATAATAATCCGACCAAAAGTCCCAAAAGCGGAACAATCGTTAATAGTCCGGTAATCACACCAACCAATACGCTTAATGATAGGCCAATTAAATGCAAGCCAATCGAATAAAGAATTGCCAAAATTAACATCACACCTAATTGACCACGTAAAAAAGACCGAATAACTTGATCAATTTCTTGAATAAACGCATACCATTTACTTGTACGTATATTATTAATCCATGTTTGTGTTTGCACCAAATGCTCCCAATCACGCAAAAAATAAAACGTGATGACAAGGATTAATAAAAGATTACTTAGTAAAACTAAAATGGTACTGCTCGAATTTGCCACCAGATGCCAAATATTACCAGCCACTAATTTCGACTGATGCCAATTTTGCTTGAGCCATATTTTGACGGTAGGAAGATCAATAGTTTGATTTTCTGGCAACCATTGGTTCAGGTAGGGTTGTATGGATACGTTATACCAATCTAATAATGCGGGCACTTGCTGGATAAATTGGTCAATTTCGTGGCTAATAAGGGGTATTAAGATAATTCCTACGCCTGTAACCACAAGAATCAATAATATAAAAACAACTATTACGGCCATTGTTCGTGAAAGACCATAGCGCATCAATGCATGAACCAGTGGATTACCTAAATAGGCAAGATAAGCACCAATGACAAAAGGGATTAATGTTTTTGCTAACAACCAAAGCAAGACGATAAGGGCAATGCCCGCTGCAACAGCCAGGCTGTTACGCTGCACGATTTTGCTGTTCATTTTTTTTCAATTCCATGATACACAATTGTCCCCATTTCCAGGCATAGTCAAATAAGCTCACAATCGTTGTTAATAAGAGTAAAAACATAGTGCCCGTTAAGAATGTGTCATTAATATCGTAGATACTAAGCTTAACCAAAAGCATTGAAATCAGCAAAAGCTGTAATACTGTATTCACTTTACTCAAGTAACGCGGTTGTAGTCGATCCCATCCCACCATACTGCCAAAAAAAGTTGCAACCAACACAATACAGACGTCTCGTGCTAAGACTACAATAAACATCCACATTGGAATTGCACCCAAAGCACTGAGCGCACCCATACTAAATATGACTAATATTTTATCAGCGGCAGGATCAGCAATCGCTCCAAAACGGCTACTGCAGTGAAAACGCCGTGCTAAGAAACCATCTAAGCCATCCGTAAACGCCGCAAGTAAAAACAAATACAATGCCGAGAGATACTGCTCGTTCATCATATAGATAAAAATTGGCGCTGTTAACAGTAAGCGCGCGATAGTAATCATATTTGGTAAGTAAGTTATTTTCATACGGCTAACTGATAATTGAGTTGATTTTGCTTTACATTGTTTTGCAAAGAAGTTTTATTTAATATTACCGCATCTTTTGCTAATTGATTTTGCAAATCTTGCATCGTCCCCACCCACTGCAAATTAAAAGTGATGTTCTCTTGATCGATTGCACTCGTCCAAAGTGCTCTTACATTAGGTAAATGCTGTAAATAATGCAAGAGTTTCAAATATGCAATTTCATTTTTAATATTATAGACGGTTAACTCAATTGTATGTGTATGTTCAATGGGAATGACTTTATGATTTTGGGTCAAATGTTGTTTGCCGATTTCTTGCAGTAAATCGCCCAATAATTTAGATATAGATTGTGCGCGTATGTGGTAACGCACCCGTAGCGTGCCTGTCGCCAATAACCATTCACTATGCCAGCTTTTGTCCTGGGTCTGGTACATTTTACCTACCAAAAAATCTCGTGTTCCATAACGCATACTCGCAAAATGGAGCGCATCCAATAACGATTTGTTAATGCTATATTCAAATACATCTTTGGCATCGATTTCTAGCCGCTCATCTAAGTCAAGTAAGGGTATCAACAAGTCAACCTGGTTGGCTTTCGCCATTTGTTGCAATTCAGTGGTAATCTTCGTATTTGAGGTACTTAATAAAAATTTATTGCCATTTTTAGTCTCAATGGCCAACCAAATGACAATAGGCTGAGTTCTATCAGGATTGGCTGATATATCAATGAGTTCATTTGTTTTTGCTGCGTAACTTAACGCGCAGCAGTAGAAATTTGCAAAAAAGATGAGCAGCATCCCAATGACGCGATTAAAATTATGCTTGTTCGGATGTTGCGACATTTTGGCCATTTACCTAGCTCCTTAATATCCTCCGGCCGGGATTGTCACATTTTTTATTGGAAAATACTACCCAGATGCTCAATTAGCGATGAATATACAATTGACAGTATTTTCTAGATCGTTAGACTAGTGGGCTTAAGATTAACGAGTGTAAAAAGACCTTCACCTATCTAATTTAATGAGCAGATCTTGTGACACAACTAGATTATAAAATGGCCGGCGTTGACATAAGCGCGGGTAATGAATTCGTAAGCCAGATCAAAAAATTAACGCGCAAAACACAGCGTCGTGAAGTGCTTTCTGGCATAGGCGGGTTTGCAGCGTTGTTCGAATTGCCCCTGCACCGCTACCGTCAGCCCATCTTAGTTTCTGCAACCGATGGTGTGGGCACTAAATTAAAGCTGGCTATTGAACAAAATCAGCACAGCACCATTGGGATTGATCTCGTTGCGATGTGTGTAAACGACGTGATTGTTTGCGGCGCCGAACCCCTATTTTTTCTTGATTATTTTGCCACCGGACAACTCAATATTCAGCAGGGCGTTGATATTTTGACTGGCATCGTTGAAGGCTGCCAACAGTCAAGTTGTGCATTAATCGGTGGCGAAACAGCAGAAATGCCTGGGCTATACCAAGGGAAAGACTATGATCTTGCCGGATTCTGTGTCGGAATCGTCGAAAAAGATGACATCATCGACGGTCGTAAAGTAGCC
Organism: uncultured Gammaproteobacteria bacterium; assembly: GCA_964430685.1. Taxonomy (GTDB): domain Bacteria; phylum Pseudomonadota; class Gammaproteobacteria; order CAYSGV01; family CAYSGV01; genus CAYSGV01. Next base: position 573 of record CAYSGV010000050.1, on the reverse strand, counting down.
GCCGGCGATGCGCTTATCGGGTTAGCGGCGAGCGGTCCGCATGCCAATGGATATTCATTGATCCGTAAGATCTTAGAGATAAAAAACATTTCACTGCAGGAAGAATATGAAGGTCTGCAACTGGGCACGCAATTACTGACGCCAACCAAAATCTATGTATCAACCATCATGCAGCTGCGTAAAAAAGTTAAGATCCGTGCAATGGCACACATTACTGGTGGTGGTTTAACGGAGAATATTCCGCGCACATTGCCGCCATTTGTTGCTGCACGTATTTATCAGAACCGTTGGCCTAAACCAAAGATTATGCAATGGCTACAGGATGAAGGTGGAATTAGTGATGTCGAAATGTACCGTACTTTTAATTGTGGTATCGGTATGGTCTTAAGCGTAGCTGCTGAACATGCGGAAGAATGTGTACAACTCTGTGCAAGTCTTGGTCAAGAGGCATGGCATATTGGCGATATTATTTCAACCGATACAGCTGCACCACAATTGTTTATTAAATAATCCTAACGAATGAAAAAACTTCTAGTCCTCGTATCTGTCAACGATAGTACTTTGCAAGCGATT
>CAYSGV010000049.1:0-12618 GCA_964430685.1 uncultured Gammaproteobacteria bacterium | reverse complement strand
GTATATCTTAAATGCGTCTTTAAACCTAGTCGAATGATGTTGAATAGTTAATTTTGCCACAGCTTGCATAGATTTACTATTTTCTGGCAATGTATTCGGTCTAACGCGACTTGGATTTAAGCGATATTGCTTTGACACGAGATGAATAGCAGTATTGCCGACCTCAGGAACAGCAAATTTTATCTTTCTTTGTGCCAGGAAAGTAAGTAAACCCGAAAACCAAACTGAAACATCCTTTGATTCTTGCGTAAAATTTAAATTGGCATTCGAACATGAAAAACTGATTGTTTTATCACCTTGTAATGATATATTCAATTTGGGCAAAAGATGAGATGGCGTTTGTGCAACAGCGCGTAAACATTGAAATAGGCTAAATTCCAAGGATTTTGCAGCAGAAAGCTGACTCGCCGAAGCAATAGACCTTAAAATAAATATGATATCATTCGCAGTAAGCTTTAGTTCTATATATGCGACGTATATATATAGAAAGCATTGCGAAACGGTAGCTGGGCGTTCCTGGCAATAACCAAAGAAATCTACAACTTTGTTACTTAAGGATAGATAACTCGTATTAAATGTCACTGGATTAAAATCAAACGTATCGTATCTAAAAAGATGATCAACTGATTCACTATGGGTATATTTTGGTGTGCTCAATGTGCAGTCTGTGTGCTGCTGCAAAACGAGATATCGATTCTGTAGTTTTTGATTAAGCTTGAATCCCCATTGATTTGCAACGGTAAAGATTAATTTTTCTTGTTCTTCCGTTAAACGTAATAGCTTTGCAATATAAATCCATTTGGCGAGATATTTACCAAAATCATCTAAACTTGTTTCGAATAATTTTTGATATTGCGATAATTGTTGTTGTTCTGCCTCGGTCATTTTATCATTAGCCTTTTGGCGTTCATGCAATAGATTATAGATCGGCAAATAAAGCAATATATATTGCAATCTGAGTGCATGATTATCAGGATGTTGATCTTCATTGGTTTCAGCAAAAAACCTTATAAACATCTGCCATTGCTCTGGTGTGAGTAATTCATCTAACCAACAATTCTGCATGGTCTCAAATGCATTCAGATAATCTCGACTTAATGCAAACAACAGCATTAAATATTGATCAGACAATACGCTATCTGATTCGAATTGTTGTAATTGCACAGAGTAACGAAAAGCAAAATAAGCAGGAGTACCCAGCTGCTTTAGATCAGCATAAATTTGAGTACTTAGTGGATCATCTTCCAATAAGCCGCGGCGCATTTGACTTAAATGTGAAAATACCACAATTCGTTCATCAAATTTATTTTTGAGCACCAAATGATAACCCATATTATTCAATAAGGGAGTATATTCATTAGTAAGAATATATTCATCAAAGCTTAACGATACAAATGTGTTGGTTTGCTCATTAAAAAGAAAATTCAAACAGTAGCGAGGCAACTCAAATAGTATGGTACCATTTCTTAATCGCCAAGCCAGTATATAAGTGGGCAATTCAAACCGAAATAATATTTGGCAATAGGGTATTAATGGTGAATCGTGAGCCAAACGTAATATATCAATCCACTGCGCATCAGCAGTACCATAATCATTCATTTTAAATAAATGAATTTTATTGCCAGGAAATATATAAGCCAAATAGCGAATTTGGCTTTTACCATCAACGATAACAACGGTTTGTTTATCAGCACTATTCGATAATTCAATAAATATTACTTGATCAAGGTTCATAAAATTACCACTTGGGGGTGGTGTGCAAGCCAACCAATGGACATATCCTTCGAGTAAAAGTGCTGGCAGTAAGCCCTCCAGTCGCCATATTGGCAAATACTGTCCCCAGAATTTATGATCACCAATGGTTAATTCTTCGTGAATTATGATATCTAAATTTTTTGAGACATTCGCTTCTAAAGAAGCTTGCCTTCTTTGGTGTGTTTCAAATCGAATGGTATATTGCTGTGGCGTAAAATAGGTCTGGTGTATATTTTGACTATGTACGATTTGTGCATACTGGTGTTCGCCATATTTTCTTATCTGATATCCATAGCCAGGACGTATCTGTATCGGCACGTCAGCTTTAAGAGCTTGCTGACGGTAAACTGTTAAGATACGCGCCGTTTGCCCTAATGTCCGGTAAACTTGTATGGCGTTGGTTGCGCGTTCTAATTCAATGCATAACGATTTTTTGCCAAATAATTTTTTATAATCTTCTTGTGCCAGTATTTCAGCGGGTATCGACCCAAGTGGAAATCCTTTATAGTATATTTTTGCATCAAATAAATTAATGAAGTAAAAACCACCGGTCATGCAGCCAGGAGAAACTTGTGTCCATTCCATATGGACCTCATTCGTCTGACCAAGCAGTATTTTCAAAAAATTATTCATTAACTGGTTACGAAAATCATTATTTTCCATTAGTGTTAGAAATTTTGTCTGTAAACTGAGCAATACATTTTTACTTTCTATATAAAGCGCGCTAGGCATATCCTCCTGTTGATATTTACTGCGCAGTAAGTAGGCCCAACAATGCATCACACGTTCAATAACATGCACATCCGTTTGCATTGTAACAGTCGTAACTTTGCGATAATTCTGAAAAAGCAAAATAAGTGTAGCTGCGATTTCAATATGATATTTATCTTGTGAAGTGAGGACCTGATACAATTTATCAAAAATTGTATAGCAAATCAGTTGGCCACCATCATAGAGCAATAGAAATTGCTCGATTGCTAAGAATAATTGTATCAATTCCAAATAGGTTTGAATGCGATTGATTTGTCCAGCATAGTAATACTCTGCCAAGTTCATAAAGTTAAGTAACCAAGATTTTACTTGAGCATGATCATGACAGGTTTTCATTAAAATACTGCCCACCAAATGCACATCACTACCCGTTTCAAATAAATATTTTTCGAGTAACAAACGAGTTTCATGGTCTTGTAAGCGATGCATGTTTTGATAAACTAATTCCAGCACCGAAAAGATTTGCAGGTGCGGGCTAATATGCAGCTCGGCAAATTGATTAAATAATCTTCTGCTTAGTATTTTTGACTCCGGCATCACTTGTGTTAGTATTTCGTTTTCTTTTAATTCCGCTGCGGGTTTGTCACATAGCCACCGTACTGCGGGGTCAGAAACACTTTTTGTGCCATATTGATGCCACAACCCAATATCAAAACGCTTAAAACCATTTAATTCCAAAATAAGTTTGGCATTTTTTTGAATGGAAACAGGCGTGATTTTCCACACATCTTTAGGTAATAATTTATCTTTTGCTGGAAAACCACATAACATCAAACGACAGTATACTGCTGCTTCACGCCAACAATGTATCTCATGTGGCAAAAATTCATGTTTGCTATCAATTATTCCATAGGCGATTTGATGTGCTAAAGCCAGATGATTGTATCGTTCATGGAATAGCTGCTGTTTTTGACCGATATGGATACATTCAGCAAGTAAATCTTTATCAGCCAGTGACCCTTCCTCGGTAATCATTAATGACCATTCTGAACCTAATACAGCTTTATGTTCAAAATTAAATATAATTTTTTCTTTTTTCTCGAGCTGTTCAAGATAAACAAGAATGGCTTGCAATTGTTTGGCTAATTGAGGCGATCCAACAACCATAAACGACGCAATTGTCCGCAATGTAATGTTCCGTTCAAGTAAATGCGACAAGGCCGGTATATATTTTTCCAAAAATGCAAAGGCTGGGTTTATTTTCAATAAACTATCGATAAAGCAAAATGCACAAAACATAATAATGAGTTGTTTGCTGTATTGCATGGGTGTTGGTGAAGCAAAGAGCACATTTTGTAGATGATAATAATGCCTCATGAGTTCACCAATATGTTGAATAATGGGAACAATTTGCTGCGGTGACGTAATAATAGGCACAAAAAGTGGCCAACCGGCAGTATTCGCAAGAGGTAAATCCTGCAAAAATGTTTCTAATAGAAAATTTGCGTTGATTAATTGTTCTTGTTCTTCCCACTGTATTTGACGAACATAATTTAGCGTTTGTTTCATTAACACCATAAAATTTTGTGCATTGTTTACGGTATTGGGTAAAGGCGTAAATAAAGGCGGTTGTTGGGTTGCATGTTCCTCAAAAATACTAAAACGACTATCAATTTTCCAAAGGTCGGTTGCTAACGCTTGATAATTTAATCTTAAGCTTTGTGGACGATTTAATTGCGCCTGTGCAAATTCTGTTAGTTGTTCTAATTTAAAATATAAACGATGTTGCTCTGCCAATTGCGCATGCAATGGGCTTAATTGAATATGTTTATTACTAAAGTTACGAATGGAGAAAATAATGAGACGAAAGTACGTTTCCCATGGTTTTGTTTGGAGATCTTCATCACTAAGAGATGCATTACGACTAATATAGGATTCTAACTCGGTATAAACTTTTTCCAAAAAAGCTTGTTCCCATGTTTGCTGAAAATGTGTGAATAGCTCATTGTTATGACGATAAAAATAATACAATAATTTATCGACACACATCCAAAAACAAATGCCGGAAAGATGTGGGAAGTAAGCATGATTCGCATCAACGTTAGTTTCTAGCCTGCCACTTGCCATGGGCATAGCAACTTCATAAACTAATTCACTATCGTGATGATCAGCCGGCACTGTTCTTAATTTCAATAAAGCCTTTAGCGCTCCCTGCTGTAATAAATCTTCTTTATTTGGCAACTGCATCTTAAGAAAATGAACTTGTATGTCATGCGGTTGTGGTTGCTTTGGATGATATTCAGATCCCTTACCGGTATTGATGGTTACCCAATCGTTATTGCCAAACATAAGATGTAACATGGCATGACCCGCTTTGGTTCGCTTATGCCAACCACCCGGGATAAGCAGCCAATCATTTGGGGGTAATGCACGTATATCAGCACAAACTGTAGTATAAGCACGCTGACCGTTATCCTTTTTATCTTGCTCGAGAAAGCTTAAGATGCGTCGACAATACCCGATTTTTTCACTTATTTTATTCAGTAGCGCTGCTTCATTGGGAAATTTTTTACAAAACAGGTCTTTAATTATTTCTTGCATTAGCGCAAGCGCATTATCTAAATTACCGCCTTCAAGCCCGGTATTCTCTAGCAGCGGATCGCCAAAAATATGAGCAAGTGTACGTAAATATTTGGGGGTTGGCATAATCATTAGTCCATTAATATTGAACCAGTTGTGTTTATACTAATTTTTTACAAATTGAACAAGATTTATTTAAATAGTTGTATTCTCTGCTAGAAATTGTTACACTTCATCAAAATTATATTCGCTTTTTTATTATCTGATTACAACAAAACTAAATCCGTTGAATAACTAATAACTAACTAATACATAATTTTATGTGGAGATAGAATATGAGAGCCGCTTCTGAACGAGTTTCTTTTCATCAAGATTCATATAAACATTCAACGCCTTATAGAGATAGAGCACCCAAACGTGATCATACAGCTAGCGTTTCTACAAAAGCAAGAAACGCCGTGAGTGCCAATCTCTCTTTAGCGCAACGCTTCCCAGCCCGCCGTTTCTCTACAAGTATATTTAGTGATAATCCGCGTGAAAAATTTTATAAAGTAAGAATGACACCAGAATTGAAAAACTCATTAGCTGAAATCGATAATTTAAAAGTAATCATTCGAGAACGCCGCGCAAAAACAAATGGGAATTTACTTAAAGCCATTCAAGATAAGTTACGTTTTTCTTGGACATACAATTCAAATGCAATCGAAGGAAGCAAATTAACACTTGGCGACACTATTTTTTTCTTACAAGAGGGACTTACTGTAGGCGGTAAACCATTTAAAGATTTTTTAGATGCAAAAAATCATTCTGAAGCAATTGATTACTTATATGATGTGGTAACTAAGAAAATGCCCATCGATCCACCTTTCTTAAAGCAAATGAACGCTATTTTATTAAAAGGTGTTGATTTTATTCCTGGTGTCGATGCACAGGGCAAGCGCGTGCAAAAACAGCTAACACCCGGTCGCTATAAAACAGAACCTAATTATGTGTTGCAACCGGATGGTACAATTCATAATTATGTAGAACCAGAAGAAGTTGCTTACCAAATTGATGAACTATGTGATTGGTTGCGAGAAAGTGAAGGTAACGAACATGCCGTCATTCGTTCCGGTATTGCACACTATAATAAGGTTCGCATACATCCATTCCAAGATGGGAATGGCCGTGGCGCACGATTGTTAAAGAATCTTGTGCTACTGCGCGGAGAATATTATCCTGCCATTATAGAAGTTGAACGGCGCCTCGAATATTTAAAAGCATTAAAAGAAGCTGATAAGGGTAATTTAGTACCATTTATTCAATTTACAGCGGACGCAGTATTTAGAACGCAACGTATTGTATTAGATGAAGTGGAAAATTATCTAGCAAGCAAGGCAGCTCCGCCTACTACGCCTAAACTTAGATAAGTTCCATTGCAGCTTATTCCAAAGATTAAATAAAGCTAATCATATGCCGCAGGATTACGGGTTATAACTTTGCAGTTAATTAAAGATTCAAATGAGATTTTTATCGTTCTACTTACATTTTCTTTAACACTATTTGCTAATTTAATCTCAGCAATTGTATTTAACTTATTGGCAGCCAAATTGCTATCGTTCAGTAAAATACGTACAAATTTATTTACTGAGTAAATTTTCTTAGGGGAAAAATATTATGGCTGACAACAATAAAAGAATTACCATCTCATCTAGCAGATAAGGCAATAACATTTTTATATAATCAAGTAGGCGAAGACTTAAATAATATTTTGAAAGCCGATGACAAAAAAATATTTTATAATGCTAATCTGGCACCATTACGTAACAATATCTTTAGAGCAATTGTAGCATTTAATCTCTCACAAACCCCAAGTCAACTTGCAGCACCAAACCCTAAATTACCAGCTCCAGAACCGTAATGATTTCGTGTGAATGAGCAATGTCCAAGTGTAAAAAGGTATGATTGAAAATGCCCGTTTATATCAATTAAAAAACAATTGATTTTGCATATATATTTATATAGTATACGGTACACACCAAATACACATTGAATAACGAGGTTAAAATATGCCAATAGATAAAAAAGCATTAGAAGCTGCCCAAGCTTTTCTTAACACAAAATTAGATAAAGTTCACTTTACCGTAGATCTAAACACACATTCTCTTGTAACCGGCAATTTCGACATATCTAACTGTGAAGCATATATCCTCGCTCATTCACACGACATAGACGAAGAAATAAGAAATTTGGCATCGGGTGCGAATTTTAAAGGCCTTAAAAATTATGTGCAATTTATCCCTACTTTTCCAGACACAAATATAGAAACACAAAAAACAACTGTGTATGCGCAAATTAATGATGAACAAGCAATTCATCTTTTAGCCATGCGAAAATATATGGATGATCTCAATATCAGTTTTGCACAAGCATTTCAAAAATGTGCCCCGGCTGATCAAGTGAGTGATTTAGCTGCAAAAGTAGCAGGTCTTCAAGCTGAAAACGCGAATCTAAAAGGAGTCTTAAGAGATACTCTTCTAATATTGGATCAATTACAAACTGACCATAATGATCTGAAACAACAATTTGCTGCCCTTTCTGCCGAATTTGCTAAACAGCAGAAATTAGTAGAAGTGCAACAACAACAAGACCCTAAAGGAAGGCTTGGCTCAGCAACAGGCGGCGCGCCTGTTTATAGAGACAGCCCCATTGCTTCTAAGCAATTATCTCAAGCACCGCAAGCACCTCCCTCTAACTCTATTCGACCAGCAACAGCACCATAAAAAGAGGATAGCTTCGTACTGAATTTGATTGCATGCAAGCTTTGGTACTGGCAGAGGGATTCGAACCCGACCTACTGATTACAAAAACGGTCTTTACAAACAGATTATGATTAAAATCTATAGGTTACGATTCTTTAGTTGTATTATGAACGTTATAAGTAGCTGTAAATTAGTAGTAAAACTAACTCATTACGTAACGGTTTCTTAATGCCACTATAACCGATGTAGCCAGTTGCCTCGAAAAAAGCTGGTTATCCAATAACCGTCCTAATGTCATCACGGGTCGACAGGATCAAAAAGCCACTAAGTTATGAAAAATAAATATACATTAATGAATTGCATCGTCAGCCATAGCAAAGAACTCATGTATAAAAAATTTCTTTCTAATGAATTAGAAAGACGCTCTGGTTCTCTCATTAATACAACTAATTGAATCAGGACTACGACGAGACAAAAATAATTGATCAACATGAAACTATCAATAAAAATTACATATCTGAGTGATGGCAAAGAAGAAATAATACTTAGATGTAATAAGATCATTGATACTAATGTTCCACTTGCCAATGTAAAACCATTGATTATCTGTCGTACTTTCACAAGCAACGTTAAAAATGCAACTAGCATGATGAAAATTCCTGGAATAATCATTTTTATCAAACCCGCCAGTATTGGATGTTCTACTGTCATTGTAAATATATAACGGGAGTATGTTTGATCATAAATTGGATAAATATAATCAATTATGTTTGCTTTCCAATGAGGCGAACTTTCCCAACCTAATAAAACAACTTCTTTAGCAACATCTGTCTTTAGTGGGTCGACGATAAACTGTATTTGTTTATTATCAAGTAGTTTATCCTCAAATATTATGTTAAGTTGTTGTGTATCAAATGGATATTTATAAAAATTAAATGGGCTATCAACTTCGGCATCTATTTTATACTGCTTTTCATTTTTCGTTTCATAAAACATTTCTTGTGATAGTATTCTGCCATTGACCAAATGAAAATTTAGATTTGAGCAATCAGGGTTGCATTTCAAGCTCAAATAAAAATCAATAACAAATCTTCCCTCAAGTAAATTTATATTACTTATATCCGCAATATACATTCCAATCTTTACTTTAGTTATTGGATTAGTTGTTTTAGCCATTGCTTCGTCTGTAACTACTATTTTATCAGCCGCTATAGCGACAGAATTAAATACTAGGGCTATAATAAAGCAGAATATTTTGAAGAGAAAATTTTTAATGAGTAGCATACTTTCACCAATTTATGAATACGCTCGATTGAGCCAACCTTCTATATATCGAGGCTTATTTAATGCACGGTAAAAACCGGCAGCTTCACAACGAATCGCTACAAGTAATAAGATTGGTGCGGCACAATTAATTGCATCTAGTGTTATATTTCCTAAATCGCCATCTTCCACAAGATGCTTTCCAGTCACAGCCCGAATTGCTCGCTGTGTACACCGATGGGCAGCCATCGCACCCATATTGACTGATAAATCAAATACTTTATTTGCAAGCTGTTGGTCAACTATTTTTTCATAATGATATTTGTCCCACCAATACGTACGGTATAAATTAATTGCGTCCTCACGCGTTAACATCTTAATATCGTTAATATCAACTTTTTCATCATGATTTAAGTCACCAACTAAGTTATTATCTTTATCCAAATCACCAATGGACTGTAACCATCGCAATGAAATCCCAAAATTGGTTGCGCCACCGCAATCATGTGGATCGTTGCTAAAATGTCCTTCATGCTGAAGAATAATTGGTATTGCTAAATCAAAGTTACTCATATTCGCCTCGAAAATCATTTGGCATTGTTTAATTGCTCCAAATAACAGCTAACCATAAATTATCAATATCATTATTGGCAAAAGTAATTTCATAAGATGTACCTTTATCTATAGACGTATCATCCTTCGGTAATGGGAATGTATATAATCCGATCCCTTCATCTTTTATAGAATCTTTCGTTTCGCTATCTTTCTTAATTTTGAATTGCTTATCGCTGATAATTTGGGCGCTGACAATTTTGTTTAGATAACCTTGACTCCAAAATGGATAATGCATTTTTTGTAACTTAATAGCCAGTTTGTAATACTTATCAGTATCTGTGCCAAAGCATTGGTTTTTGAAAATGGACCATTCAGTGGGGAAATCATGTCGGAGGGAAAACAAACGCGTCGTACCAATTGCCGGTAAATTGTTTTCAACTTTTAGCGAATTTTTAAAGCTGTCAATCGCGCCTTGTTTATCACCACCTGGTCGGGCTGTATAACGAATATGCATAATTACATCACTAATAGTATCATGATCAAATTGTGGAAAATCTGCTGGTAATTCTAATTGCCATTCACTGATGACGCCTGAACCTTCAAACGGTAAATAACGTTCATCACGCAGATTTGTTTCAAACATGCCACTATCATTTTGCGCTGTGCTGGTCACAATTGCTTGCGTACTGCCATAGTAATCTTTAAAACGGATGTCTTCATCACTTTCACGTATATAATTTTTTTTACCATTTGGTGCGATTCGAATCGAACTTTTTAATAAAGTCAACGTGCAATTAACGCTTGCATACGGTCCAATAACACAAGGAATGGTCAAAGCGACAGATTTAATACGTCGAAAATAATGCCCCGGACAATCCATATCAAATAATGCTTCAGGTAGTTTGATGATACAATTTCCTTTGGCTCTTAACTGTAGTAGAGCAAGTGGGTTTACCTGCGATAAACTGATGTGCTTTGTTAATTCATGTTCTCTTAGATTCAGATCATGATATGCCATTTCCATACGTTTTAGGTCTAAATGCAGTCTCTCTCCAGCAAGCAACCCCTCTTTACCAGTGAGATAACTCGTTTGTATATAACTAAGTTTAGTATCACCTAGTTCATGCTGTAACGCTCTTTCTGCTTTTTTAGCAATATCATAAGCAAATTGAAAACACTGCGCATACAGCCCTTTTACTTCACGTTTCATCCAAGTGTAAAATGATTTATTAGTAATTTTGCCATTTTTTTCAGTCCCCTCTTCATTTAGAAAATGTTCAATTTCCTCGGCATGCTTCATTTGTTGCCGATGATTTTTTAATTCTTGCTCAGCAATTGCTTCGCGCAGTTGCGCTGCACGAATTTGCTTAAAGATTTGCATGATTTCACCTGCAGCCAAATTACTTTGAAAAACCCATTCTTGTTGACGGCGATCGTATGAGCCGATTTTAGAAGTTTTACCTGCTGCATATGTTTGTTTTTCAGCATTGCTTCTTGCAAAACTAGCCCAGAGTGACATACCAGCTGAAAGAGCTGGACCACCAAAATGTACATCTCCTCCAATCCCCCAGAAATGAAAATCAATGCCCAGATTCGGCAACATGCTTAAACCAGCCGCAATTTTATCTTTACCTGATGCTTCCTCTGTAGCATCTTGTGATTTCTTTAATTTCGCTAATTCTTCTCGCTCATAACCACTGATTATCATACCGCTCGATTCGCTAAGATCTGTAGCAATGTTTGGATTAATATCGCGCATAATTAATGTGAGCTCATCCTGAGAAAAATTCATTTTAGTTAAATTGTCTTTATCTAATTCATCCAATACAGGGATTGCAATGTCAGCTAGTTTTTTACCTATTTGGAGTTCATAATACACATAGCGATGCATTGCCAAAGCCAACGATTTAAATAAACTTTCACAAGATTTTTTTGCTTCTTGCAATTGTGAATATTTCACCTGCTCAACCATTTCTAAAACAATGCGCTCATGTTTCGCTCGCAAAATGGACATCGCTTCACCATCCTCTTTTTCCATGGCAGAAAGCAAATTATTACCAAGCGACTTAATTTCTTGACAAATTTCGGAAGCTTTTTGCAGAAGTAACTGGAAGCGAACCAATGGTAATGGCTGACTAAGTCCACTAATAACAGCATTTACATTTACACCAGCTGCAACGGCACGAGCCAGCATTGCTGGGTCGATGGGAGGCTCAAACAGTGGCAATTGACGAAAAGTTCCTTGATAATTCAAACTATTTCTGATTTTAAACAAACGATCAGCAACAGTATCCCAGTAACTTAATAATTTATCGTTACGAGGAACACAAAAATAAAGTGCTTTACCAAGACTGCGTGGGACGGCCATAGCCTCCGCACGAGCTGTAATTTTTTTTGCTGGCATTGGCATTAATCCATAACAAACATCGGATTCTAAGTCCCGTATAACAGTGCCAAATTCTCTTAAATCGGATCGTAAATTGGCATAGGTTTGTGCGCGTATTGTTCCTTTTTGAGGTACCGGTTGGGGTTTTGGGCCAAGTATATTGGCAGCAAGAACATACAACATTAACGCTTCGTCTACGCTTTCGCCGGTGTCTTGCTTAAACAGCATGTCGCCCCAAGCAATTAAATTATCTAGATAGGCCATAACCGTTTTATACTTGTAGGCATCCGGACGAAAACCAGCAATTAAATGCGGTCGAAATGGTTTTTCTTGCCAAGCTTTAATACATAATAATGTTTCATTTTGTAATTTAGTATCTGCACCTGTTGCCAAATTGATTAATATTTCCTCCGCACTTTTAATATCAGAGCATTGAAATGGTTTGACCTTCCAAAAACGATCTGGTTCTGGTCCATCGCTATCATCAGTAGGATCAAAAATATAATGAAACCATTTCTGCGCCTCTGCGAAATATTGATTTTTGCTCAAATGCGTTGCAATAATGAAGGGGACATGAAAAATATCTCCCAATTATAAATTGAATATGCCCCACCATCGAAATCCGAG
>CAYSGV010000048.1:0-12630 GCA_964430685.1 uncultured Gammaproteobacteria bacterium | reverse complement strand
CCAAAATAATGAAAATCCTTACCCCCCATAATCGTTGCTAATGTCAGTTCGTTTTCTTCTATTTCGGTAATATATCGCTGTGCAGATACAGTATTTAAATTAGCGTGCGTATAAGTATGATTACCCAGCAATTGCCCCTCTGCTACCCATTTTTCTAATGCTCGCCACTCTAGCGAACCTTTCGGCGCATGCACTGCATTAATAAATCCATAAACATTGGATATGTGATGTTTGGCTAATACAGCAAGCATATTATTGGCTATATCAAGACGATTGGTATGCGGTGGCATTTCCCCAATCACGGGTAAATCATCAACTGTAATAGCAACTTCAATTGCCTGTGCCGTTGCTGTGGGTAGTACAATGAGAAACCAGGAAAATACAAAATTGCGCAATCCCTTTAGCATTTTTTCATTCCTATTGTGCTGATAAATAATCTAAAATGCATTCTAACCTATTCTTAAAATTTTTGGCAACTGTTTGGCCTTTTGCAATTTAGTAACTATAATGATGACATATAGCTGATAGCTAAAAAAAACAGTGAGTTAAACCAAAATGAAAGTTTCATGTTATTGCACCGCGGCCAATTATCAAACCAAATTATTATTAAATTATCTCCGCTTGCATCATCAATCAGTCAGTTACTATCGAGATGCCATTCATATCAAACTAAACGGCGGCGACATTTTCTATTTCTCTTATGGCTGTATGATCTGTTGGAATATCACTGAAAATTTGATACAGCCCTTACTTACTGAATTACATGAATTCGAAGAAGAACCTTTGCCATCTCCCACATTCGAAATTTTTAACTATCATTTGGGTTCAACAACCAGTATATCGCCAGAAAAGGATCTGATCATCATTGAAGGAGAAGATCCACTGATTATGTTGGCCATTTCCTTCGCTCTCTCACAATCGATTAAACTGGTCAACTACGAAGAATCGGTAGATAAAACAATCAAACAGATGTCACATATTCCATTGGACTTAGCAAAAAGAGGTAAAATTCCGTTATCACGTAAAGAAATTTCGCAAAACATGGGCAATCTTTTTATTGTGCGTAATTCAATTAATCTAAATATTGATTTTTTAGGTTCTTCTGAATTTTTTTGGGATAACCCACAATTTGAACCATTTTATGTTAAAGCAGCCACATATCTAGAAATTCACAAACGCGTTGAAATATTAAATAAGCGTCTTGATGTCATTAATGAATTATTTAACATGTTAACAAATGAATTACACCATCAGTATTCATCGAAATTAGAACTCATTATCATTTTACTGATTGCTATAGAAATAATTATGGCAATTATTATAGAATTTATCAAGTAGGCCGTTGCATGGTAAAAAAATCGTCCACAACCGCATATTGCATATAGCCTAAACGGGCGATTGGTCGAAGCTTGCGTATATCGACTAATCCGTCAGTAATCAAAGCATCATTAATATGTACGCCAATCACTTTGCCAATAACCATGCGATTCGTAAATTGTTCATTCGCACCCAACAATTGCACCGATTGATAATAAAGACATTCTAAATGTATTGGCGATTGTTTAACGCGCGGTGGTTTAACCAGCACGGAAGGTTCTTGTTCTAAATCGGCAAATTCAAATTCATTTTGACTATGTAATAAAGGTGCCGACGTTTTATTCACCGCTTCACGTAATGAATAAATTGCTAAATTCACCACAAATTCGCCTGTCTCTTCTATATTGCGGATACTATCTTTAGCGCCTCCTTCAATGTGCACATTGGTCGAAGAAAACATTACCATCGGTGGTTCATCGCAAATCGCATTAAAATAACTATAGGGTGCAAGATTAATGTTGCCGCAAGCATCTTGTGAAGAAATCCAGCCAATCGGTCTTGGTACCACGCAGGCTTTAAATGGATTCTGTGCTAAGCCATGATCATTTTTTGCCGTTTCGTAAAACATAGTCGTCTCAATATTATTTCTTTAAAAACATCAAATCAGCAATGACACGTCCTTCTTTAATTGCTTTTTGCTCATATTTCGTGATCGGACGATGATTAGGTCGCGCAATGGTGCTTTGTGCGCTCGAACAGTTCTGCAATAATTCTTCATGCGTTAATATTTTTAAGATAGCCTGTGCATAATCTTGCCAATCGGTGGCCACATGTAAAAAACCACCGCTACATAGTTTTTGCATCATTAATCTAACTGTTTCTTGTTGTAATAATCGACGTTTATGATGTTTACTCTTGGGCCAGGGATCAGGAAAAAATATCTGTATACCTGCAAGGGATTGATCAGCAATCATAGTGCGGAAAATCTCTATGGCATCGACTGCAATTATTTTTAGATTGGTTAACCCAGCGCTTTGTGCGCCTTTCAGCAAGTTAAACAAGCCCGGGCGATGAACTTCAATACCTAAATAATTGATTTGCGGATTTTGTATTGCTTGAGTGAGTAGTGAATAACCCATGCCAAAACCAATTTCAACAACAACTGGTTGATTAGTAGCAAACACTTGTTCAAAATGAAGCAATTGTTCTGTTTGTTTCAATTCATAACTTTGCAGCAACAATTCATAGTGCTGCTGCTGTTCTTCACTAAATGGTCGGCTGCGCATAATGAAACTGCGTATTTTTCGCTTATGCATTGCTTTAGTCTAATGCCGCCAACACTTGTTTGCTATGTCCCAATACCTTTACTTTTGACCAAATCTGTTTGATTTTGCCTTTTTCATCAATAAGAAAAGTGCTGCGCTCAATACCCATATATTTTTTGCCAAACATACTCTTTTGTTTGATAACGTTATAGCTTGCACAAACCTTGCCCTCAACATCGGCCAGCAATAAAAAAGGTAAACTGTGTGCTTTTTTAAAACTTTGATGACGACTGACCGTATCTTTTGAAATGCCCAAAACAACAGCGCCCTTTTGGGTCAGTGCTTTTTGGTCGTCGCGAAAATCACAAGCTTCTTTGGTACAGCCGGGAGTATGATCTTTGGGATAAAAATACAATACGACTTTTTTCCCTTTAAAATCAGCCAATGAAACCATTTCATCATTATCGGCGAGCAGCGTAAATGCTGGTGCCTGGTCACCTACTTTTAACATTACATCTCCTATCTATTAAACCGCGCTTTTTTATAGCATAATGGACTTAGAAATAAAACTATTTTTAATAGGCTAATGTTCTATCCAAATGAAATTAAAACGAATACAAAAATTAGACCCACATTTAGTTAACCATATCGCCGCCGGCGAAGTCGTCGAACGGCCAGCTGCGGTAGTTAAAGAAACATTAGAAAATAGTTTGGACGCCAAAGCAACACAAATACACATCATTATTGAAAAAGGTGGTACCAGTTTAATTAGCATAGAAGATAATGGCACTGGCATTCACAAAGATGATCTAGCACTGGCCGTTCACCGACATGCCACCAGTAAAATAAATTCATTACAAGATTTAAGTGCCATTTCTTCGCTCGGTTTTCGCGGCGAAGCATTAGCCAGTATTGCGGCCGTTTCACGTTTTAATTTAATCTCGCGCACTGCCGATGCCGATACAGCATGGCAATTAAAAGTAGATGGCGGGGTGATGCATACCATTGCACCCGCAGCAAACCCTATTGGTACGCGCATTGAAATTGCTGAGCTTTTTTTTAATACGCCCGCACGGCGACGTTTTCTGCGCAGTGAAAAAACTGAATATCTTAGAATAATCGATGTCATACAGCGTTTTGTTTTATCCGCTTTCACTACGGCCATTTCTTTTACCCATAACGGCAAGAAAATTTATCAATTTCCAGTTGCAAAACAGGAAAAAGAAAAAATGTCCCGAGTAAAAGCCATTTTAGGTGATGCATTTATTCGGCAAGCCTATCACATCGAATACCGTGCCACACATATGCAACTAACAGGATGGATAGGCAATCAAGATTACTATTTACATCACAGCAATGCGCAATATTTTTATATTAATGGTCGTATTATTCGTGATCGCACGATTATGCATGCCATTAAACTTGCTTTTTCTGCTGTTATTCCTGCCGATCAATTTGCCGCTTATATCTTGTTTTTAGAAATTGATCCGCAAGCGATTGATGTAAATGTACACCCCACAAAACACGAAGTACGCTTTCAAGATCGTCGTTTAGTACACGATTTTATTACCTCTAGTATCTTAAATAGCTTGCAGCAACAAAAGCCATTCGTGCCCAGAGTAAATCATTCATCACAACATGAAAACACACCTGAATCTACTCTGCATATTGGAAAAAAACAAAAGCATAGAACTGCTGTTTCCGTTAATAAAACAAATAAACCTCAAACAATAGAAGTACTTGCTGCTTTACAACAGATTTATCAATCGGACAATCATCACCTAAATGCCAAGCAATCATTATCAGAAACACGCATGGCAACTGATACGCTAACAATGCAAAATGAACAAGCTGCATCGCAAACAGCAAAAACTGATTTATTCGGTGAACCTATCTGCTTAATGCCGCCATATTTATTGCTTTGTATGAAACATGAACTAAATATTGCAAAGCTAATCATCTGTGATCTACAACAAATAAAAAAGCATAATCTACAACAAATGTTCGCAACCAAAGTTAAATCCCAACCCTTACTCGCACCAAAAGTGATTTCACTAACGCAGTCTCCAGATGACCTCTTCGATAAAAAATTACACTGGTTGCGATCGATTAATTGCGATATCGACCGCTTTGGCGATAAACGTTTAATTGTGCGCGCTTTGCCCGGTTATTGGCGAGGTATAGAAGTTGAATCGTTTTTGCGCACTTGGTTAATGGATAAATCAATTAACCCAAATCTGAATGCGAGCAATAACGAGGATTGGATTGGCTACATTGCCAATCTGGCTGTTAAATTTTGGCAACCGCCGCAACAATTGCATGAATGCAATCAATTATTGCAAGAATTCTATACTATATGGCCATCTGATCTTATTCACCCAGAAATGAATGCAACACTTAAGTTATTTTGCGAGCTTAGGGCTGCTGATTTGCAAGCGCTTATTAATAGTTACCCAATAAGCCTAAATAAATCACCTCTCTGTACTTAAGAAAACCTTAAGCTTTGGTGAATATACTTTGAAAAACAAATTTTATAGTAGGTAAATATATTATGGATAAGCCACGCACAGAAGCACCATTAAATTCTGCCCCCACCGATAATGAACCCGTCTTTAATTTAGTAAACATACCAAGTCCGGCCGTGGTTTATGTCGCCGACAGTATCGAAAAACTTCAAAAATACCGCGCTGTCCCGACAAATGAATTTGCACAGCAAGAAGGTTTCGCATGGACTGAAGGAATTGTCGTGAAACAAGCCATTAATGATTTAGTAACAAAGCAATCTAAACAGGAGTTTGTAGAATTACAAAGATTTGAAGAAGCTAATGAACATTTTATCAGCAAGGGGGTAATCAAACGCGGCCAACTTAATAATTATAATGAATTAAAAGCCTATTTAGCAAGTATTCCCAAACATCAAAATTTTTTAGCAAGATACGAACAGGGGCTTAAAAATATAACTGACTGCATACAACAACTTGCACAAAACCCAAGAAAAATTGTCATTGTACCGATGGGTAAGATGGGTAAAGGTGCCATTTTAGCACCGGATAGTCCACCCATCGAAAAAGGTGAAATTGTGGCAATGTATGCTTGTGAAATTGTGGCAAAAACTAATCAACTGGACCCTTACCATTTTGCAATGCTCGCAAATCCTGTTTTGAATAATGGTCAACAATTATCAGGCTATAGCGCGAAAGCTTTTGCTAATATTGCACGTTACTTTCAACATGCACCCACCGATAAAGAGTTGGCAACTTATTATCATATTTTAAAACCACAAAAAAGTCCGATTGCCACTGAAAATATCGAATCTGAATATACACACGTCGATGGGGTTCCTGCGCTCATATTCAGAGCCAAATCAAAAATTTTGTCGGGTCAAGCACTCGTTTTTTCCTATGGGCCTTATTATTTTTCAGAGTTCGATTTAATTCCACTTTTATGTCGGAGGAACGGCACTTTGCTTGACGAAAGTCACTATCGTTATCGAGGTATAAACTTAATTTTACGAATTGAAAATAATGCAATCAAACGATGTGTGACCTGGGATGATCTGCTCAATTTCTGTAAAGAAAAATCACCGTTTGAATTGATTAACCCTCTCAATCCACAAAATAAATTACAAATTGATCGGGATTATTATCTATTTAATAATCTACCCGCACTTATCAATGCCGCAATGGGAGAAGATAAAAGTGCTGTTCAGTTTGTGATGAGTGATATCAGTCAATGTTTACAACAAAGAGTTTCTACAATCGAGTCTCATCAATCAAATGAAAAATTATTTAGAGAATTATGCGGCATTTTGTGGAATGCATATAGCCAAACCTTGAATGATCCAAATGGATTGCGTGAACAAAAGCAAGCCTATCTTAAAAGGTTGTATGATCCGCTACAATGGGCCACCCCAGATCAGATGGCAGTAATTAGCGAGCAGTTATTGCAAATCTTGCGCACGCCAGAAAATCAAAAATTCTATACTGAAAAATTAGGCGATGTTTTTGGTGCAATTTGTAAGAGCTGTGGCATTTACAAACGCAGTGTACAGGCAATGGCCGCAGCCCAGCCTATAGCACCCCCTAACCTAGCCTCTGAAACAACTAAAAATGCTCCCTAGAAAAAAAAGCATGAATGCATAAATTGTATATTCGCCCCCTTTTTAAAGGGGGCGATGCTCAAAGGCATCGGAGGGATTTTATCCTATTAAGCATAGAGTTAGCGTTGGATTTCACCCAGAGAGGCTCTATCCAGCCTACAAAAAGAAATATTTCTCAATAGGTTAAAAAAATGCTATATTTTAGACCACCTGCTAAGAATTCCTTAAGACTTTTCCTATAATATAACTACATAGAGCTCATTTCCTAAATAGAAGGGGAAAACGATGATATTTGACCGCCTCAAAAAATTATTTGGCTTCGATGATGACAGCTTATTACATGCCAACCAGCAAAGAGTGCAAACTCTTTCAGCGGGCTTATTACGCGAGGCTGCGATTGATCATTTGGAAAACAGCCAAAGTATCTGCGCCCGCACCTTCCGTGGCGAATCGATTGACGCAGGCCTAGGACCGCATAAAAAATTTCTCAAAAAGCAACGTGTTGATGGCGCCTGGGGAACTTATATAGAAGGTATTGCCCTTGCTGAAAAATTAGGTGTTAACTTTACTGTTACCCCCGTCAAAAATGGTGTGCAACAAAATCCTATTTGTTTATATCGAGCAGCTGATGCAAATGCACCTACTGTTCATTTATACAACAGTAATAACAACCATTGGTATTTTAATTCACAGACTATGGGTGCTGGTAATTGTTTATACAATGCTTTTACACAAAGTTTACAAAGTATTTGCCGCAAAGAAGCAGGCTTACCGCCACAACCCATACACAGTCAAGTGGCAAAGCAACGTGGCTTTTTCGGTCAAACAACTTCAGAGCATGATGCAATTTCACTACAACGTCATATTGCTGCTGCGGTGATAAAAGCGCCAACTCCTGCACAACTAGAAAGCGATTTTCAAAATGAACGTGCACGGTTTAATAAACTATCTGCTGCAGAACAGAAACAAATTCAAGATGATTATAAACTCGCTTTAAAATTAGCGCATGAAGAATTAGACTATGTAAAATCTAAGCAGTTCTTTGCGTCAACACGCTGTGCAACAGGTGAGAATCCAATTTCGGCACAACACACACCAACAGCTGTTTATTAATATCAAAGCAGACTATAGATTTCGAAGAACGATTCAGGAGATTGCCACGGGCGGTTAAGTTCATTCTTGTAAATCCTGCACGCCCTCGCAATGACAGAGAAAACACAACGCATCTACGTTTTAAGTTCAAATAATTATTAAAGCAAACTACAAAACACTATTCACTCACTACCGCTGTTATCACGCGTGTTTGTTTCTTTATTAAAAATACAAATGGTAGCATGGCCAATGCACACCAAGTAATTAAAGCAAAAGCATCAATAAAACCAACCATCTGTGCTTGTCTTGCTAATTCATAACCTAAAATCGCGCTGCCTTTTGCTGATTCAGGTTGTAGGTGCATCGGCGCCAGAAAAGTATACACCGCGGTATGATAAGGCGTGATATATCCACCCAAGTGATTCCAGGCATATTGCGAATGTCGGCTAAACACCGTAATTACAATGGCAATGCCAATTGAAGAGCCAATGGTACGAAATAAACTAAATATTCCGGCTGCTTCTGCACGTAATCGTTCAGGTAATGTGGCATAAGCAATTGCTGAAAGTGGCACAAATATCATCCCTAAACCAAAACCTTGTAATAACAGTGGCCAAACGACCCACCACGGATTGATAGCAAGACTGTAATACATACTTGCTGCGCTGCCTGCGGTTACCAATAATATACCCATAGCAATGAGTTTACGTGGATCAATTTTTTTAATTATTTTACCGATAATAATCATACTGATTAAGCCGCTAATTCCACGTGGTGCTAACAGTAAGCCAGTGGTAAGCACGGGATAATCCAATAAATTTTCCAACATCAAGGGAAGTAAGACCAAACTGCCAAATAATGCTAAGCCAAACATTGCAAGTAATACACTAGAAGTTGTGAAATTACGATCTTTAAAAATATTGATATCAAATACTTTGGGTTTGCTTGTATCGCGATTAAAATTATCAATAATAAATCCAATAAAGCCAAATACAGCAAGCACCGTTGCGATACAAATACCAAGCGAGCCAAACCAATCATCTTGATTACCACGATCAAGCACATATTGTGTCGCACCAATACCTACCGATAGAAATAATAATCCCAGCCAATCCATACGGCGTGGATTTTTTTCAACAGTAGGCAAAGAACGCCATACTAAAAATAAAGATAATAATCCCACTGGTACATTCACATAAAAAGTCCACCGCCACGTGGCTACTTCAGTTAAATATCCACCTAATGTTGGCCCTAAAATTGGACCAAGCATCACACCAATGCCCCACAATGCCATGGCTTTACCACGTTCTTCTTCTGAATAAATAGTGGCTAAAATAGCTTGCGACAACGGCACTAACGCCGCACCAAAAATTCCTTGCAAGATACGAAAAATAACAATCTGCGGCAGCGTCATTGCTGCACCACATAATGCCGATGACACAACAAAACCAAATATACTCCACAACAAAAATCTTTTACGTCCAAATTGATTATCGAGAAAACCCGTGATCGGCATAATAATTCCTGAAGAAACCAAATAACTGGTAAGTACCCAGGTAATTTGGTCTGGATTGGCTCCTAATGATCCTTGCATATGTGGCAATGCAACGTTCACAATGGTGGTATCAATCACTTGCATAAGCGTTGCGGTCATCACCGCAATAGTAATAATCCAACGCTGTAAAGGTGTGATGGGATCAGCAACAACCATTAAGAGAATACTCGTTTAAGATGTCTATGCAGCACATGCAACGGTGGTGCGCTTGATTTAAGATGCACGATCACTGTAGCCGAAGTGCCAATTTGTAATGGGTGATTTACATCTGGATCGATTATATGTACGCGTACCGGTACTCGCTGTGTAATTTTAACCCAATTTCCTGTAGCATTCTGCGGTGGTAACAATGAAAATACGGTTCCAGCACCACCACTAATACTTTCCACAATCCCGTTAAATTGTTTGTCGGGATAGACATCCACACTAATATCCGCATGTTGACCGACACGTATAGAACCTAAATCAGTTTCCTTAAAATTGGCATCCACCCAATATTCTTTATCACTGATCAATGCAAACAAAGGCACATTTGCCGATACTACATTTCCCTCGCGCAAACTCACATTCGCTAGCCGTCCGCTGGTAGGTGCGGTAATTTGTGTATAGTGTAAATCCAGCAATGCTTGTTTTAAATTTGCCTCAGCGATACGAACATTAGCCGCCGCGCTGAGTACGGATGTACTGACATTGTCTCCTTCTTGCAAGGCAAGTGCACGTTGCTGCACTAAAGGCATGGTACGCTTGGAGATTATTTGTGCATTTCTAAGCTGAGCACGACTGTATGCAAGTTGCGCGCGCGCTCGATCGACGGCAACAAAAAAAGGTTGGGTATCCAATGTAAATAACGGTTGACCAGCTTTCACATATTGATTATTTGTAATATAAAGATGTGTCACTTGTCCGGTAACACGCGGAGCGATTTGGACAATATTTGCATTGAGGTAAGAATCATCCGTACTCACGTAGTATTGGCTATACAACCAATATAAAAAACTGCCAAGCGCAATGACAACGATCGATAGCAACGCGAATATTTTTTTAAAATAGGGTGAATGCGAAACAGAATTCACTTTTTGGCTCAAGTCATTCACCGAAATGCTCCTAACTATTCCTTAATGCTTCCTTTTTTTGAGTCTAGTAATTAAAGGGTAGTTTGCAAGCGCGTAATACTCTCTCCTTAGTGCGTCCTGCGGAGCTTTAGCTCCGCAGGACGCACTAAGGAGAAGAATGCAGTTTATGAACTCCGTAGATAAAAAAGCTGATTTTATGCTCGTTCTTAGGTACATTAGAAACATAATTGACTTGAACAGTGACGTTTAAGATTGGGTAAGTCAGGATTAAACTTGGCAGACACATGAACATAATTACTACAAAATCAAAAACCACACTGGCAAAATGGCTCATTGGCTGCAATATCCTTTTTATCGGCTTCGGGCTTTCGCATGCAACTCTTGCAGATAACAAAAATATACAAGAAGATCAAAAAGTTGCAGTTCATATGCCTGCTAATACCACTGCATCGATCTCAAAAAGTCCAAATGCATTTACCCTTGCCGAATTAACTGAATTAGCGTTGAATCACCATCCCACAACGCAAGCCGCCTGGGCACAATTTAAATCAGCGACGGCAGCTGTTGGAATAGCAAAAAGTAGTTATTGGCCAAAATTGTCGGCAACGGTAAGTGGCGGCCGCGAAAATGACCGCTCCACCAAGAATCAAAGACTAAATGCCGACCAGACCATCG
This sequence comes from uncultured Gammaproteobacteria bacterium, assembly GCA_964430685.1. Classification (GTDB taxonomy): domain Bacteria; phylum Pseudomonadota; class Gammaproteobacteria; order CAYSGV01; family CAYSGV01; genus CAYSGV01. Next base: position 1,554 of record CAYSGV010000048.1, on the reverse strand, counting down.
TTGATATTGGCGATAATGTTTTCACCACAACCAATCGCAGCTTTTATAATGCCAATATCAGCTTGAATTACCTACTCCTGGATTTTGGCACACGTAACAATAAGGTAGCGGCGGCTGAATATAATATGGCGGCAACGAATTTACTGCGCAACAGCAATGCCCAACAAGTGATTTTGCAAGTTGAACAAGCTTATTATCAACTTTTAGGATTTAAAGCGGTGGTTGCTGCAAGAAAGATTGGAATCAAACAAGCAAAAGCGAGTTTGGACGCAGCAGAAGCACTACACAAACAAGGACTAGCCACCATAGGCGATGTCTATCAAGCGAAAAGCACGTTCGCGAAATCTGAATTAGATTTAGAACAAGCCAATGGAGATCTGAGCACGGCACAAGGCCAGCTCAATAGTGCAATTGGATTACCCATACAAACCAAGGTGCAGGTAGCTGATCTACCAGAACAAATTGTCACCCGCCACATTTCGGAAAGCATCTCACAACTATTAGAGACTGCAAAACAACAACGCCCTGACCTTCAAGCAGCACAAGCGCAAGTTTCAGCAGCAAAAGCACAATTGGCAGCAACAAAAGGCCAAGCATGGCCAACATTACAATTAAGTACTGGCACCGGCTATACACATACGGCCAATGGACCTGATCTCAATCAGTCGAATGTCTTATTGACTGTGAACATTCCTTTATTCACCGGCTTTGAGCAAACCTATGCGGAAAACCAAGCGCAAGCACAAGTAGAGTTAGCACAAGCAAATCAACATGTACTTGAAAATCAAATAGATATGCAAGTTTGGCAAGCTTATTTTGCGCTGCAGACCGCCAGTAAAACGATTTCGAGCAGCGAAAGTTTTTTAAAAAGCAGTGAAGTTGCTGCCAAACAAGCATTGGGGCAATATCGCGCTGATGTAGGCAACATCCTCTCGGTTTTAACTACGGAAGCAACTGAAAATCTTGCGCGCACACAGTATATTCAAGCGAAATTAAATTGGTATATTGCCCTGGGCCGATTGTCTGCAGCAATGGGTACACTCGGTGCGAACAACAGCTAGGAGTAAAACTTTGGTTCAGCTCACAAAACAAAAATTAATTGGCCTAATTGGTTTACTAACCATCGGCTTTGCTGCTATTTGGTATTGGAACCATAAAGCTTCTGATACACGCCCCATCCGTTCCTTGGCCATTAATAGTGCAAAAGTTCAAATTCAACCTATGCCTATTCAATTACAAGCCAGCGGAATCATCGAATCACAACATGCAGCTAATATCACACCGCAGACGACTGGTACGATAAAAAAAATAAATGTTAGCCCAGGCCAAGACGTGCGCGCGGGTCAATTGTTGTTTGAACTGGATAATGCCACACAACAAGCAAGTTTGCAGCAAATGCAAGCACAATCACAGCGAGATCGTGCACAATATGCATTTGCGCAAGCCGATGCCAAACGTTATGCCGAGCTGGTAAAACTTGATTACGTTACTAAACAACAGTACGAACAAACACAAGTCGCTGCCAGAACGGCCGCCGCTGCTCTGGCCGCTGAT
>CAYSGV010000047.1:0-12657 GCA_964430685.1 uncultured Gammaproteobacteria bacterium | reverse complement strand
TGCAACAATCCATATCTTTAACACATCAAAATATACTTGATGTAGGTTGTGGTGGTCGCATCTTAAGTGAAAGCATGGTGCATTGCGGTGCAAAAGTGCTCGGCATCGATTTAGCGGAAGAGGCAATTGCCGCTGCACAAAAACATCGTCTAGAATTAGCAAAAGAATTACAAAGTCAGCTGAATTACCAACTCATCAATGTTGAAAGTTTAGCAGAACAACAGCCCGGATCATTTGACATCGTTACTTGTATGGAATTACTCGAGCATGTCCCCTCACCTAGTCGCTTAATTAAAGCCTGTGCAAAATTATTAAAGCCCGGCGGTTATTTATTTGTTTCAACAATAAATCGAAGTTTAAAAGCTTATCTTAGTGTCATCCTTGCAGGTGAATATCTCTTAAAATTATTGCCAATTGGCACACATGACTACAGCCAATTGATTAAGCCAGCAGAACTTGCTCACTGGATCATGCAAGCTGGATTAAAAGTGTCCAAATTAAGTGGAATGGATTATCATCCACTCACCCAGACAGCAAAGTTAAGCAAAAACGTCGATATCAATTATTTAATTAGTGCTTATAAAGAAAATTATGCCAACGATTAATGCCGTATTATTTGATTTAGATGGAACATTACTGGATACCGCCGCAGATTTAAGCGCCGCGATGAATGTACTATTGACCCGTTATAATTTCCCAACTATCCCCATTGCCGAATTAACACCGCATATTTCGCAAGGAAGTACGGGGATGCTGCAAAAAAGCTTTAATTTGGAACTAGATGATCCGCGTTTTAATGATTTACGGCAGCAGTTTTTTGACATTTATCGCGCACAAATCAAAATCGACACGCAGCCATTCCCAGGAATAGAAGAGTTCATTGAACAAATCGTTAACCACGGCTTAGCGTGGGGCGTGGTGACCAATAAACCAGAATGGTTGGCAAAACCATTACTAAATGAATTTGTTTTTGCGCAATCGACCGGCTGTGTCATTGGCGGCGACACCCTGGGAAAAGCAAAACCAAACCCAGAACCTTTGTGGTATGCCTGTGGATTGCTCAATCAACCCGTCGCCCATTGTATTTATGTTGGTGATGCAAAGCGCGACATCGAAGCTGGAAACCGTGCTGGTATGCGTACGGTCATTGCCAAATATGGCTATATTCCGCATGATGAAGATCTCAATACCTGGGAAGCAACACAAGCTGTTGATTCTGTTTATGAATTAATGGATTTCGTTTTTAAGGGCTAAGCGGAAGCACTAGGTAAAAAAAAGGGCCTAATCAATAGGCCCTTTATCAATTCAAGCAGCTCAATTAGCCGGTTGTTAACTGACTTTTGATTTGATTGAATACGGATGGAGAAATGCCTTTTACTTGTGAAAGTTCTTCAACTGAGTTGTAAGGACCATTTTGTTCACGGTAAGCAACGATTTCTTTAGCAGTATTAGCATCGATACCTGCGCCTTGTAATGAACTAGCATCTGCTGTATTGATGTTCACTGTACCAAAATGCCCAGAGTTAGCTTGTGCTACCTGATTGTTGCTTGCATCAGCCTTTTTAACGGCATGATGGCTATGGTGATGATGTTTTTTGTGATGTACTTTTTTGGTAGTGGTTGCCTTCGCAGGAGCTGCGCCTGTAGTAGCTGGAGCCGCTGTGGTAGCAGAGTTATCTGCCAGAATGGTTCCTTCTGACTGATATTGTGATTGCGATTGTTGTGCATCGGCAAATGCCACACCAGTTGTTAAACCGAGGACAAGGGTAGCAATGCTGATTTGACGGATCAATGACATGAATAGTTCCTCCTGATTAGTATTAAACGTCCTTTGCAGATGATGCCTACGTAAGGCAAACATACTTTTTTCACCTACGTACGCAAGAATAGCGACAATATCGCGTTTTGCCAAGTCGATCTGTGAAATTTTTGCTATTTGGGCGTAGGTCCAGAAGACGGGGTTACAGCCATATGGTTCAGATATGATACTTGCTGGGATAAGTGCTCAATAAACGCTTGCCGAATCAATTGATAATTATCTTCTGTTACAGGCGCACCCGCTGGCAGAAACTTCATTAACAATTGTTGTGCAGCCTGGCTTTTAGGCAACTCTACATGCGAAAAACACAATATCGCTAATATGAGTTCATTTTTCTCATTTGAGGTCAAATTTTTCAATCGCAAATCATTTTCGAATGATGCTCTAAACGCGTGTTCCTCTGCCTCCGTACGTGATTCTACACTTTGGTTAACGCGTTTAAGAAGATCAGTGTATAGATCAGCTGTTTGTTTATAAAATTCGGGGATTGGATTACCAGTCGTTGGCATCAGTAAGGCAATATAGGTACCTAAATAGATTTGTGTCAGAAATGGAATTTGCCGTTCAATGGTCTCTTGATCCACGACGATAGGTGGCGCTTCTTTTTCCTTTTCTATTTCTTTTTCTTGCTCAGACAATTCTTTTGCGGGCAAAATCATTTTAGGCAATTCTTCAACCAATGACATCATTTCACTAATCAATGATTGACGAATAATATTATATGTTTCTCTATTTAATTGCACATTGGCTGGCAAAAATTTATCTTTAATTTGACCTACAACAATTGGCGACTCAGGCAGTTTTTCATTTTCTAAAATGGCTTTCAATAATTGTAACGATTCCCATTCTTTAAAACCAAGACGTAGATGTCTATATTTAGTCATTAACAGCGTAACATCGGTTGCTTGCGGCACTGGCGTGCTTGATTTTTTAGCTACGGGAATAAAATTCATCATATCACGCATTAGTCCGGTCATTTCGATAATAAATACATCTTCAGGAAATTGTTTGGGCAAAGGAATCCCGGCGCGGATAATCTCATGTGAGCGCAATGCTTTTAGAAGTTCAACATGTAAATTCTCATGTGTCTGCCCAATAAAATTACGCACATAAAAACCAGTGCGTGCAGGTACTTCAATTATAATTAATCTTTTGGTCTCTTCTGCATTATCGATATGCCACTGCAAACCATTAATAAGTCCTTGTCGAATTTTTTGGTAATTCTCTTCGTTAACTTTCATCTCTTCCGGTAAAAAATAACGTAATTGGTTTTTAGAAATATCTTCAGTTAATTTGGCATTGCGTAGTATTTTTTGAATTAAATTTATTTTTTTCCAATCATCTGGGTTTAATTGCAGTCGGTCGTATTTGTTATGCAATAATGTTAATGAAATTGCTTCTTGACGTAAATCTGCTAATAACGAGAACATATCGGTAAAATAATCTGCGTCATTGGATTGCTTATTTGCGTTTACTTTGGTTTTGTTTCTTTGCAATAAACTTCCAAGTAACTCAGCAACCACTTGATTAATGTTTTGCTGTACTGGATCAACTTTCACACCACTGCTAAATATACCAAATAAGCCCATTTTGTCAGCAGCAGGTTGTGAGGGTAATGATGGAGCAGGTTCAATAGGAAGTGTTAATAGTTTTGGTTCTAGCTCATTTTTTAATAACTCAGCTATTTTCATTTCGCTAATATCGGCTTTGCTTTTTAATGTTTTTTGTGCCCATCTCATATCAGCTATACATTGTTGATACAAATTATTGCACTTTTCTTGCACAATAGGGTCCATCTGATATTTGTGTAAGAAGCGCAGCAGTTCTTCACATTCATAAATATATTGTTGTGCCAGATCGCCATAAGGCTTATGACCATTGATGGCATCTTGAAACCTAGCCAAAACACTACGATAACTTGATAAGTAAATGTATATTGCATCATTAAAGGCCAAATGTCTCAGTACCGTTTCACTTATTTTTACTTTATCAGGTAGATTTAATCGACACAGCGAAACATTCACTTTAAGCATTTCAATACATGCTTTCAGTGAGTTTTCGGTGATTTTTGTGCCACTTAAATCAAGTTGACGTAAGGTCTGGTTGGTTTCCAACGATACAAATAAAGCAGCAGCACCGGCATCAGTAATGCTGCAAGCTGCTAAGCGGACTGTTTCTAATCGATGATCTTTAAATAATAAATTGGCTAGTTTTTCAGCAGTTGTATCCGTTACCTCTAAATTTTCACTGAGATCTAAAATCCGTAATGATTGGGTATTAGCTTTGGCATTCTTAAGTAAGTTATTAGCCATCGCAGCTGCTGCTTTATCAGTTAGTTTATTTCTGCTTAAATCGAGAACTTCTAAATGGCTTGCATGTTTTAATGCCTCAGCCAATTTCAAACCACTTTTATCGCTTAATTGATTATTGTTTAAGCGTAATTGACGTATTGTTAAATTTTGACTTAAATATTCTGCCAGTTTACTACCAGCATCATCAGTCAATTCATTGGTAGATAAATCTAAACTGCGTAACTGAGTTTTGCGATTACTTAAAAGCGCGCTACATAATGCAATGGCGCCCGCATCAGCAATACCACAATTCCATAAATCGAGCGCTGTAAGCGTATTGCCTTCCGCTAAAGCTTGAGCAAGTATCTGTGCACCTTTTGCTTCTAACTTGTTATAACTTAGCGACACATAATTAATTGTTTTGCTCTTTTTAAGCAATTCCGCTAAAAATGGCATACTATCTTTAGTAATTTTATTATTTGATAAAATTAAAGTTGTAACTGTTTTGCTACGTAACAGTGGGTTTATTAAATAGCTCAATTCAGCATCGCTAATACCGACTAAATTAAGATCAACTTGCGTTAATTGCGAATCTTTTTTCCCTAGACTATCGACTATCTCGACAATTTCTTTACGTATTTCCATAGCCTTGCCCCAGAATAAACAATATCTCTATTGAATAGACTGAGGTTTATGGAAAAAGTTCAATTATTTTTCGCGTAAGACATCAATTACGGTGTGGCGTCTGATGTGTCATCTGGAGCGACTTCTGCATATTGAACTGGCATTTCCGTGGCATGTATTCGCTTATTCACCCATCGATTTACTACACACCGTGAAGCAGTATAGATACCGAAACAACACATAAGACTTGCAATCGAAACAGCAGTGCTGCCACCACCAATAATCGCTCCCCATTTTGCGCCTTCTGCTGCTGTGGTTTTTAAAAACAATGGCCCCACAACGGCACCTACTGCTGCATTGATTCCAGGCATACAACAACTCAGCGTCAGTAGCGTACCAATATAAGTAGCCTCTTTTTTCTTTTCTTGCTCATCTTGTTGCCGCTCTATTGCATCCATATCTTCATTGAATCTATTTCTATTCATATGATCATCTCCATACTTATCGTTTTGAATAATTTTTATATCTGTACATTTAAAGTCTAGCAGCAATTTGATCAGACGAAAGGAATAAAACAATTATGATTAAAAAAAATTAGTATTGAAATATGTGATGTTTATTATACTGTATGAGCAATAAATTTTTTGTAGCGCTTCCAGCGCGCGAAGTGCGTGTCCGCGCTACGAAGAGATACAAAATTTAGGGTTCCAGTTTTTTAATTTTTCTGGATTGTTTGAAGATAGTCCATTTTTGTCGCAGTGATGTTGTCAGACATATCAGATAACCACATAAGCTGCCCATCATAAAAGTAATAAACAATAATAACGATAAAGGAATTTGTGTCACGCCTAAGTAATAATGCAATGAAACCATGCCGGCATTTAAAATGGCAAAGAGTGTGCCAACTATTAATATGAGTAAAGCAAAGATGATCGCAAATATTCGCATGATTATGTCCGTTTTTTTATAAGAGCCCTCGTCCGGCTGTCACCGCCCCGCGATAAAGATTACGGAGTAGGCTCTTCTCCCGCAAAAGAGCGGGAGATAGAGTTCTTATCTTATTCCGCTGAATCCGACTTCTGGTTCATCTGTTCTTTCAGAATATCGCCCAATGTTGTTTGTGCGATTGATGGTTCACCAGCACGTACAGATTTCTTACCTTCTTTTGTTTTGCTGCCCGCTTCAAGTGCTTTCACAGATAAGCTAATCACTCTTGTTTTACGATCAACATTGGTAATTTTAGCCGTGATAGAATCACCCACTTTGCAAACAGAATGCGGATCTTCAATTTTTTCTTTGGTTAAATCTGCAACGCGAATTTGCCCCATGACATCATCAGCCAATTTGATGGTGACATGTTTGCCAGCGATTTCAGTTACTTCACCGGTAACCACCTCACCTTTGGGGTGTGTTTCTGCATAATCATTAAAAGCATCTCCTTGCAGTTGCTTGATGCCTAATGATACACGTTCACGTTCTGGATCAATGGCAAGAATAATCGCTTCGACATCTTCGCCTTTCTTGTAATTACGAATCGCATCTTCACCACTTGTGGTCCATGAAATATCCGATGCATGCACAAGACCATCAATATTGCCTTCTAAGCCAACAAATATACCAAAATCTGTGATCGATTTAATTTTGCCAGAGATCACATCGCCTTTATTGAATTTATCAGCAAAGATCTTCCATGGATTTGCATGACATTGTTTCATACCTAATGAAACACGACGACGCTCTTCATCAACTTCCAATACTATTACATCGACTTCATCACCCAACTGTACAACTTTGCTTGGATGAATATTTTTATTGGTCCAATCCATTTCAGACATATGGACCAATCCTTCTACACCTGGGGCAATTTCAACAAAGCAACCATAATCAGTAATGTTGGTTACTTTACCTCTGAGTTTTTCACCCAATGGGAAGCGATCTTTGATTGCAGACCATGGATCGGAGCCTAATTGTTTTAGACCTAATGACACACGACCGCGATCACGATCAAATTTCAATACTTTAACGTTTATTTCTTCACCAACCGATACAATTTCGTTTGGATGACGGATGCGTTTCCAAGACATATCGGTGATATGTAATAGACCATCGACACCACCTAAATCTACGAATGCACCATAATCGGTTAAATTCTTGACCGTTCCTTTGACTTCTTGGCCTTCGTGTAGTTTTTCTAAAATAGCATTGCGCTCTTCTGTATTTTCTTTTTCGATAATGGCACGGCGAGAAACCACCACATTATTGCGACGTTGATCAATTTTAATAACTTTGAAATCTAATTCTCTGCCTTCTAAATGTGAGGTATCGCGAATGGGTCGTACATCGACCAGTGATCCAGGTAAAAAGGCGCGGATATTTTGTACTTCGACGGTAAATCCACCTTTGACTCGGCCAACAATGACACCCATTACCGAACGATTATCTTCATGGGCGCGTACCAATTCAGCCCAAGCTTCAGCACGTTTGGCTTTTTCACGGGAGAGACGGCCATCTTCAATATCATCTAAGATGACTTCAACATCGTCACCTAAGCTAACTTCTAAGTTACCCTGTAAATCTTGGAATTCTTCTTTGGCAATAACGCCTTCTGCTTTTAATCCAGCGTCTACAATGACCCAGTCTGGGGTAATATTAACAACTTTGGCTTTTAATAGTGCGCCAGGTCGCATATCAATATGGGTAAGGCTTTCTTCAAATAATTGAGCAAAATTCTCTTGGTTCATGGTGGTCATAGGTTGTCCTGTCACATGTTTGCATCGTTTCCAATGCGGGTTAGGCCACTTACGTGGGGTTTAAAAAAACAAACACCTTCAATTATTAATAACGATGTTATTTATCATTCTCGAGTGCACTAACTTAAGCCTTTTTTGCTTACTTCAGTTAGTACAAGTTCTAAAACATCAGCAACGCGTAAAGTGGTGGTATCAATTATCACCGCATCACTCGCTGGTTTTAAAGGTGCCACTGCTCGATTTTGGTCGCGTTCATCGCGTGCGATTACTTCGGCCAATAGGTCTTCGAGGTTAACATGATCGTTGCGTTGTTTCAACTGCTTGAGTCGACGTTTAGCGCGTTCCAGTGGTGTTGCAGTTAAAAATATTTTTAAGGGGGCGGTTGGAAAAACCACCGTGCCCATATCACGCCCATCCGCCACCAAACCCGGTGGTTTTGCATAATTTCTCTGGCAAGCTAGTAAGTTTGTGCGTACCAAGGAAAAAACCGCGAGCCGTGACGCATACTGACTATAAGTTTCTTCGCGAATGATCTGTGTAATATCTTCTTCACCGACATAAATACTAATTTGGTCACTAGCAAGGTCGTCAATAAATTTAAAATCAAGGGATAGCGCCAGTTGCGCTAATGAACTTTCATCAGCAAAATCAATATGTTGCTTGTGTGCTGCATATGCCAAAGCACGATAAAGGCTACCACTATCGAGAAAATGCCAATGGAGTTCTCGCGCCAATAAGCGGCCAGTTGTCCCCTTGCCTACCCCACTGGGCCCGTCGATGGTGATCACCGGAATATTTGTATGTGTGTTGTTCATCATCAATAATAATATTAACAGTTACTTTTTATACTACGGAACCGCAGTACAATACTGAGAAACACCACACTATAATCATTGAATTGCGTAATCTCAACCTAATGATAAATATAATGAGAAGAACATGAGTATGTCCAATACTGTGCTAGCGGCTGAATAGACCACTGATTTTACGTCAAATAGATTAACGGTCTACGAAGATGCTTAGTTCTTTGTGCAATTCTTAATCCCTTTATGATATATTCCCAGTGATTAGTGTTTGGGAATTATTTTTTTTGCCTCGAGTCGAACATAGGTTACATCTGTGGGTTGATTATTTACCATCAATACGCCTTCACAAACTCTGCGTAGCCCAACGCGCATATCACAGTGGTCACCAATTCCCCTTACTTTACCAACATAGTCAGGTCCATATTCGGAATCGTATATTTGTTTCTTTTCTTGTGGGGTAAAGAAAGCCACGGCGTTTTTACCTCTTTGATGGCCATAATATGACACGCCTTTCTCAAGTATGTTAACTACTTTTTTATGAATATGCTCATTATCAGTTTGGCCCTTAAATGATGAGGGAACAAAACATAAGTATTTAAGTTTTTCCATAGGGGTATGTATCTCATAACCCACTTCATCAGGATGCTCATTTAAATCATAATCAGCTAATGAAGGATCTTTCCATCTTACGATGTGCTTATCCACAGGCTCTTCTGCCTCATCAAGCTCGAAATTTCTTGCCACAGAAAAAAATGGTAGCTGCTTTAATAATTCATTGGTTACTAAAGCTTTTGTACGTGTAATTGTTTCTGTGGGAACTTGCTCTGGAACAGTTATTTTTGCTTCCGCCATAGCTGGTGCTCGTTCTAGCATACGCAGCGTAAGTTGGGTAGATTCACTAAGTAAATATTGATCATAATAATAATTTGCTAATCGCAACCATTTTTTACCAGGTATTTCTAACACATTGAATAGTGTTAGCTGCGGCGTAGCCAATGAAACTTCATAAGGAATGCCAAATTGATCGAGCTTATCGCGAAAACTCTTTCGTTGCTCTTCTTGCTGAAGTAAAATGGCAATTGTATATTCGCTTTCAATTACCTGCCATCTACAATCAAAATAACAATGAATGTATTGTGAGTTTATCCATTCAAGTTTTTTGTTAAAGATGGTTTTCTTGGCATTATTGATAAAAGTTCGGATAATAACTGCTGATTTATCATTTTCATCAATTCCTCGCTCCAAACAAACATCATATGCACGTGTATACCAATCTAGAGCCTGCAATGCATAGTTGCGAGTGCGCATTAGATGGTGACCAATTAACATACACGCGTTTTGTAATTTAGCGCCCATCCCAGGCCATATTTTTAATGCTTCCTCTAGCATGCCTTCAGCCAAAACGCAGTATTCTTTTGCTTTACGCAGATTGTGCTTTTTGATAGAAATAATAGCCTGGTTCGCAAAATATAATTCTTGCATAGCAGGTTTAATAAATTTTATTAAAGCTAAATGGCGGCTGGTTTGGCAGGCTGGATGGTTAAGAGTTAATTTTTGCACTTCAGCATAATAGTTGCAATGTTTTTCTGCTAGGTCTAAATGTTTTATCCGTTCCTCTTCATCAGCTAGCGCATTTAATTTCAGGTGCAATTCGGCTATTAAGATGTGCGCATGTTGAATTTGAATGTACAAAGAGGCTTTGTTACTAAGGTTTATGTTTAAGCTGAGTAAAATTTTATTTAGCTTGATAATTGCTTCATATGCAGCAATGTATAATAGAGCCAACCCTTTGGAAAAATTTCCAGTCTTCATAATTTCTGCAAATAACCTTATGGCCATGTAATTCATGTCCTCAATGCTGCTCACAAAGTTTTGTCTTATTTTCTCATCATCAGTTAGAAAATTCTCATCCATGATGACTTCAGTTGTATGTAAATAATAAGTTTGTAGATATTCGCAATGATGTGTGAGTAATTGAATATGACATTCTTTCTGTTGTGTTAAATCTAAAAAAATAGCATTACATTTAGCTTCAGCTTCAGTTAAAGAAGTAGTTCGTCGCTCTAATTTAGCAATATAACCGCGCAAGCTTGTTGATAATTTTATAAGGGCACTTTTTCTTATCTGTTCTAGCTGTTTATCCATTTATTTCCACCTTTAATAAGTTGAATCATTTATTCTTGGCCACTAAATCAATCTTTAGCATGTTTTTGTCTATGCTATGGCCACCTTGTAATAGCTTGTATATTTACATACCTCGTGAATAAACTTACACTGGCCTAAGAAGAAAACACGTTGATGTTGTTAATGAATTATTAACAAATAAAATATTTGGGCTTTTAAGCAGAACGTTAGTCATTTGTTTTATATGCTACCCATTTTACACATTTTTATCAATTCTATTACGTGTAATGAGATTTGAATTTGACCTGCCCTGGGATTTTCAGACCAGATTAAATTAGAAATAATGCCCCCCTAAACCAGCAGAGAGCATCGTATGAAACAAAATAGATTTACCGAAGAGCAAGTCGTCAGAATTTGACTATAAGGAATGCTCCGTGCTGAACAACCATCCAAGTTGTTTGGCACAATCGATAAAATTGGGAAAAGAAGTTTGGATCATTGCGCAATCTTTAATAGTGAGAGGTGTTTTTGCTAAAAGACCGGCAACACAAAAGGCCATAGCAATTCGGTGATCACCATGACTCTCAATAACACCACCCATAAAGAAATTATGATTCGTATTCTCTTCAGCTAAGCCATAGATATCCATACCATCGGGATAGAGTTGGTAACGAACACCTAATACCTTTAAACCATCAGCCATAGTTTGTAAACGATCACTTTCTTTAACGCGCAGCTCACCCACGCCGCGTATGCGTGTTACCCCATTGGCGGCGGCTGCAGCAATAAATAAAATTGGAAATTCATCAATCATGCGTGGTGCTAACTGTAGCGATACATCAACTCCATGCAATGGACTATAGATGATGCGTAAGTCAGCAACCGGTTCTAATCCATAAAAACGTTGATTAAAAATTTCTATATTCGCGCCCATTTCGCGCAAGAGTTCAATTACACCTAAACGTGTGGGGTTAACGCCAACATTTAATAATTCAATAATTGAATCTTTAACCAATAATGCTGCCACCAATAAAAAAGCCGCTGATGATATATCACCGGGTACGGTAATGGGTTTTGCGTGTAAACTTTTTTGTCCAGGCAGACGAATATGATTATCTAATGTTTCAATTGGATAATTAAAATGTTGTAATAATCGTTCTGTATGATCACGACTAACTCCCGGTTCAAATAATTCCGTCGTGCCATGTGCATAGATACCGGCTAATAAAATACATGATTTAATTTGTGCGCTGGCAACAGGTAAGGTATATGAAATCGCTTTTAATTGTCTGGTACCAGAAATAACCAGTGGTGCCGTATGATGAGACGTCGATAAAACCGTTGCACCCATTTGTTGTAAAGGTGTAATAATGCGTTGCATGGGACGTTTCGATAAAGAAGCATCGCCGGTTAAAGTGGATATAAACGGTTGCCCCGCAAGGATACCAGCCAATAAACGCATGCTGGTTCCAGAATTACCTAAATAGATTGGCCCAAGTACTGCACGCAAACCATGCAAACCCACACCGTGCACAATAACACGTTCTGCACTCAAAAGTTCAATGTTAACATTGAAAGATTGCAAAGCACTGAGCGTGGCAAAACAGTCTTGGCCGGGTAAAAATCCAGAAATCTCAGTGGTACCATCAGCAATTGCTGCGATGAGTAACGCACGATGTGAAATGGATTTGTCACCCGGTATCGCAATACGTCCAGAAAGTGGTACAGCTTTATGGATCACATAATCAGTTGTCGCCACCTTCACTTTGCGCTGTTCCCTCACTGTCAGCTATATCCACACCGTCATCTTTGCTATCTGCATCAGCAATGCGTTCAATGCAAACTACTTTTTCATCTTTGCTTAGATGTATTAACCGTACACCTTGTGCTTGTCGGCCGACTTGTGAAACTTGATCGACTGGCATGCGCACGAGCGTACCGCGATCAGTGATGACCATAATTTCATCTTGCTCAAAAACTTGTAGTGCACCGACAACATGACCATTTCGACCACCGGTGGGTATCGCACGTACACCTTGACCGCCACGACCAATCACACGAAATTCTTCTGTTTTGGTTCGTTTTCCATAACCATTTTCCGTGCCAATTAATATTGCTGAATCGGGTTGCACCACCAATGCCGAAATTACTTTTTGGCCACCAGATAATTTAATACCGCGCACACCACGAGCTGTTCTGCCCATGCTACGCACATTCTTTTCTTTAAAGCGAATGGCATTACC
>CAYSGV010000046.1:0-12702 GCA_964430685.1 uncultured Gammaproteobacteria bacterium | reverse complement strand
CGTCTTCTGTGTCCAACTCAATATTGAATTCAGGCCGAATCGGTCCGACTTTTCCAGATTTATTAATGGGTACTGATTATACACTCGATGCACAAACAACAAAGTTGCTCATCAATATTGGTTCGTTGCAACAAGTAAAAGAAGCGTTTTGGTCGGGAAACATCAGAAGTTTATTACAATTGCAAAGATTGGGCGTGAATGTCGATCAAGCTAGTCAATGGTTAGTCGTGGATCAAAAATCCATCAAAATAACTGATGCGCAAATTAGCGATATGTGGCTTGATATGCTCTTGCATATTTTACCCGATCCATGTTTATTCGAGGAAATTGATCTAAGCAAAAATTTACTTACTGGCAAAAGTGTTACCAACATTCAAACTTTGATCAAGCGGTGCCCGCAACTTACTCGTATTGATTTAACTGGTAACTATTTGGAGCCAGCACAATTGCTCAGTATTGCCGAAAGTTTGGCACAACAGCAAAAATCGCAAGAGTCGCATTTAGCTACTGAAATATCATCGCCTGAATCATCCTTGCCAGAAGGGTCATTCCTTAATCAATCCTCAACTTTAATGAGCCCCATGAGCTCCAGTGCAAACATATCAGCTGTCACTTCACCCATACCTAGTCCCGGTGAAAGAAAGGTTACCTTTACGATTGGTGATAGTGCGGCTGTTGCTGCAGCGTTTAAACAGAAACGGCTAGTACATAAAGAAAAAAACGAAAAGCATCCAGACGATAACCATAGACGATCATTGACTTTATTCTCTGCACAACTAGAGCAATCACTTGCTGGACAACAAGTCGATCGCAAACAAAGAAGGTCGGCAACCATTGGCCGCGCACAAGCTGTTAGTCTAACTAGTGCTAAACCACCTTAAGTTTAAATGGTGCTTAATACCGAAACGTTAACGCTATATTTCCGTAAGGAGAAGTAGTGCGACCATTACATAATACCCTACTAGACCCCACATTTTTCTATATTTTTTATTCTTAATGTTTTGTTAATAAAACACGTTTATCATATATATGTACTAGCAATCAATTTTGTTAGTGGAGGATGATTTTTAAAACCACCATCAGCCTATAAACATATTCATACAAAGAGGATATTTTATGCAATTATTTAAAGAGTGTTTTGCTAAGAAAGAAAAATTCACACCATATTATGATGAGGATGGGGCTGTCGAACAGGAAAAGATACAACAAATTGGCACAGCGTTTGGTATTGATTCAAGATCAATTGTTTCTGTTGAGGTTGCAAATGCTGGTCAAGTTATGACATTATTAATGACCAATACGAGTAATGCAACGCTAATGCGAAATAATATCCAAGCCCAGCTTCAAAAAGATAATCGCTTTGTCTGTTTAATCGACGACAATCTGGATCCCTGTGATGAAGATGCTGGAAGCACTCGAGTAGAAATCAGCGGCGAAGCAGTTGATGATTTTATTAAATATGTTGACGAAAACCAGCAATGCTGTCGTCCAAAATTTTGCACATTAGTATAAGCTTAAATGATGTCCTACGGGGGCAAGTCTTTTCGTGACATTCGATGGCTTGTTCCTGTTGGCTTTTATTTATCCCCCAGCATAACCCTACAATCCAAAGCCATTTGTATTTTTATCATTGTTTTTGCATAGCAGGTATATCTGATTCAGACATCTCAGACTGCAACGGTTAGAGCTTGATTACTTAAGATTGCAGTACAGTTCTAAAGAGCATGCAGATGATTCCGGCGTAAGCCTTTATCCTTTAATAAGCAAGTGCGCTATTAAAGGTTTATCGTTTGTACGTTCGCACGAACCCACTTGAATATACTCTGTACAAAAATATCTTTGTCTTCTAAATTAGGCCAATGACCGCTGTTTGGGCACACAACAGTAGTTAATTTATTGCCTAATAATTTACCGGCCGGGTGAGTTTGCCATAATTCTAATGGGATGCTATCGAAATCATAAGGGCCTGCAAGCAATAGTACAGGACAATTAATTTTTTCAATGTCGTTCTCCAAATGAAATTGCGGTAAGAGGATATTAAAATAATGATTAAACATGGCATCACTTGCTTTGATACCTGACCATAGGTTTTGTATGGTTGTATCCGTAATTTCATAGTTAAACCAATAGCGCGCGCTATCGCGGATATAACTATTGATGGAAACATCACATTCATCGGGAGTTTTGATTTTATCAAAATGTGCGCGGCGTTGATAATCATTGGTTTTGCGTTCAGGTGCAGCATGTAATTCAAAATATTGATTTGCAAAGGCGATGACTTCATCATTCCAGGCTGGTGCTGCTGCCATCATAATGACCCCTTGAATGTTGCGATCATTTTTCGCCGTTTCCAACGCCACCATACCAAAATTAGAATGCCCCAAAACAACATATTTTTTAAGATTGAGTTGTTCTGCCATCGACTGTATGTCTTGGCAAATTTGTGCCATGGTTAATTGCGCGGGAGATGATAATTGATAATCTTCATGCCAATATAAGTCACTGGCGTAAAAGGTAAATAATTTTTGCAGTTCATCTGGTAATGTTTTTAAAGTAAGTGTGCCTAAGCCAACGATTAGGCAAGGAATGCTGCCTTGCCCAATAATCGTTGCCGGGTATTGTCGATTTGCTAAGCGAATGGTTTGCATGCAAAGTCCTAATATAGATTCCCTTAGAGTTACGGTAGAAATGGTTTTTTATCGATACCTAATTCTTCAAAAAATTCCAAGAGATTATTAATGAGCTGATGATCTTTTTCAGCCATAAAGATTTTAAAGTATATTTTCAAAATATATTCATATTTATGCAAAGTTAAAATGGGGAATATTTTCTCTGCCTTTTTGCGATCCTCAGGATTTTTAAATTGGCATCGTTGAAACAACACTGCTGCGAGTACAGCAGCAATTGAAGCCTTACGCGAATCGCTGGCGCGCTCAAAACTCTCCACACAAAAATGCAGCGTACGATTTTTATCCCACTTTTGCCATTCATTGTAAAAATAAAGTGCTGTGCGTTTGCAATCTTCAATGTCCGTAGGCGTGTGCTTTTTTCTTTCATGTAAAAGCAGTAAATACATAATGGCCGGTATTGTTGCCTCAATATTTGCCCAGGAACAATTACCCGAAAGCTGTACCGGCAGCGGAATATATTCAATAGGTGTTAATTCGAGAATTTTAATTAATGTTTCATTGATAAAAGTTTTCGTTTGACGTTGGTAAATAAGGCTTTTAATTAGTGATTTGGTTAATTGCATTGGTTGGCCCATTTCATAAATGATGACGGTGCCATGATCGCGACCAAATGCACCACGGTCACAACGTATCAGCCAATCACCAAATCGAATCAAGCTAATTGCATGACCATCAGCAGCAATGGGAATGAGTAATGGGCTTAAGTTGAGTAGCCGATCAATTTTATCTTCATATTTTTTTATATTGATTAAGTAATGTTGATATTTGAGTAACTCAGCGCCATTGTGAATGGCAGCAATGATCAATTGTAATTTTGGAAAATAGGGTCTTAAGTGTTTACCACCATAATTTCTTTGAAAATCGAATAAGGAACGGGCAACAATTGCTAAACTAAATTCTAAATAAAATCCTTCAAACTCAATTTCGAAAAGCATATCTTTGGTGTCGACTAAATCAACACGACCTTCTAATTCAAATACATGCCCCAATAACTTAGCATTGACAAAATCTTGGGCAAAAGTTAAATCGCCATCATATTGGTAAAGCAATTGTTTTATTTCATTTTGATTGCGCAAATAGGGCAATGCCAGTACCGGTTGACCTGCACGCGTATAAGCGTTGGCATCAGCACCTTGTTTTAATAAAAGTTCTGCTAGTTCTACATTGTTATTATCTGCGGCCCAATGCAAAGCAGTGCGACCCGTCAAATCGGTATAATTCACGTCTGCACCTGCATCAATTAGCGCACGTGCCTTGGCAATATCATTAACAATGGCAGTTTGAATGAGCGGTGTATAGCCATATTCATCAATTTCTTCAAAACGCACCACAGAGCGTTGCATATAACTGACAACGTCGTTTAGGCTGCCAAAAATGATCGTTTTAGAAAATGACATGGTCGCTACGATCCTCTCTTTTTGTTAGCTAAAGTGGCGGAGGGCTAAGTTTAGGCGTGGAACGGTATTCTTGCCCCAATCTTTGTTGCAAAACAGGCTGCTTTTTCAGCTCAGGACTTAATTCCTGCTCATTACGCTCCAGGGCAGCTTCAGTAATTTTGCTATTCGCAGCAGCAATCGCAGTGAGATCAGAGTCTGCGCCTACAGGCAAATTGGCCAATAAAGGATGTGTTTCAACATTTAATCCAGCCGAGCCTTCTCCGCCCTCATCATCATCACGATAAGGCTGTCTGGGCAGTTTTACCTTTTTACCCTGTTTTGTGTACTCTTTGGCAAAAAGATCACTGAGTTGTCTTTTCTGCGTGACAGTGTACGCCATAACCTATTCCTAACTTATTGCTCTATATAAGTATATAATCTTGGGGCAAAAGACCCAAGCTCAAGAACCAATATGCGCAAGTGTACCTGTATCTATAGGTATTTGGGGGCGATAATCGATACTTATTTGCCACAATAACCTATAATTAAGACGAATCATCATAAAATATAAGGGGGGTCCTATGAAGATTTTGTGGATTGTCATCATCGCGCTGTTATTGGTATTTACTTGGATGGTTGTGATTTATAATAAATTAATAGCCATGATTGAAGCATGTAACAACAACCATAAACAAATCGATATTCAGCTTGATAGGCGCTATAAAGTTTTTGAATCACTTATCGAAGTGGTTAAAAAATATATGGATTATGAAAAAACCACATTAAAAGACGTGGTGGCTTTACGTAATCAAGCACAACAAGCACAAGCAAGTGGTGATGAACAAAAACGTATTGACGCTGAAAATGCAATTTCTAAAATCGCTGCGGGAATTAATGTTGTCTTTGAACGCTATCCTGATTTAAAAGCCAACCAAAATGTATTGCAGTTACAAGAAGAAATTGTGAATACTGAAAATAAATTAGCTTTTGCAAAGCAGGCGTTTAATGACAGTATTGAGCGCTATAATGCAACCAAAAAATCATTTTTTGAGTCAATCGTTGTGGCAATATTTAAAGGTAAATTAGATAAAGATTTTGTTTATTGGAATATTCCAGAAGAGAAAATTGCCGAGCAAGAAGCTTATACCGTTAAATTTTAAGCTTAGAGTAAAGATGCATGAGTAACGCCCCATTTGTTGCAAGCGCTACCGACTGGCGCCACCAAATACAAAAAAACCAACGACGCACGTTTATGGTGATTGCGATATTTATTGTAATATACTTAGCAATCGGTTTGCTCATTGATATGTATCTCTATAGTGAAAAATATGTGCTGCTGCACGAGTCCTATTACTATTCCGCCCCCGTTCGTGTACCGTTGATGCCCATATTTTTTGCACTGATTAGCTTTCAAGTCGTTCCGTACGCGACGTTGATTACTGGCGCGATTGCGATATTTTGTTTGTTCATTACCTATACGTTTTCTGACAAGTTAATGTTGTTGGGTACAGAATATCACCAAATTACACCGGAAACGGCAACGACCAATATAGAAAAACAACTCTATAATGTGGTTGAAGAAATGAAAATTGCTTCAGGCCTGCATTTTATGCCGCGTGTTTATATTATCGATGCAGATTACATGAATGCATTCGCCAGTGGTTATAGCGAGAAATCGGCAATGGTTGCCATCACCCGCGGATTAATAGAAAAACTCAACCGCAGTGAATTACAAGCAGTCATGGCACATGAATTAAGTCATGTGCGCCATTTAGATATAAAGCTGACCATGACTGCTGCGATATTAAGTAATATTATACTTATTGCAATTGATTTATTGTTTCGCGGCATGATTTACGGTCGCGGTCGTCGTGGCGATGATCGTCTGCAAATAGTGATTGTCATTTTAAGATTTGTATTGCCTTTGATCACCATATTATTATTGCTTTACTTAAGTCGCACGCGTGAATATATGGCTGATGCGGGATGCGTTGAACTCATGCGCGACAATAAACCATTGGCCGATGCATTAATGAAAATTGATCAAGATCACCAAGCGAATAGCGATACTTATCGCCAAGCTTATCGAAACACGCCACATGAGAATGTGCGCAAACAAGCGTATATCTACGATCCAACGGTGATGGGTATTCGATCCATCGATTCACTTACAGATTTATTTTCCACACATCCTAATACTAAAGCGCGGCTCGCTGCCATCGGCGTATCGATGCCGGAGTAGGTTTATCTTCCATTATTTTCATATTAAAAATATGCAATTTAGATTTTTCTCATCAAAAACTATCGAACAAGTAAGCGTTTTCCTTTAGAATCCTCCAGTTCTCATTTATACGCGTATTTTTTGGAATAAATTATTTTGAACACGGAGGTTTCATAGTGAAAATTAAACAAACATTGGGGATGATGGCTGCAGGTATGCTCGTCTCTATCAGCGCGCACGCTGCGTTATTGAATGCAGTACTGCCCTATCAAGTTGTCGTCGATAAATCACCTGGCGGCATGGATGTATTACTCGAAGGGCTCATTGTGCAACCGAGCGGTAATGATACTGAATTTGCAACGCTTGTTACGGCTGCAACAGGATCAAATCATACTGGGGATACGAATATTAAATCCATTAATCCAGGTTGGAATGGCGCTTTTAGACTAGGCGTGGGCTATACATTTCCTGCATCGGGTGATGACATGCAATTGAATTGGACTCATTTTACCGCTAATGGCTCAAAAACAGTACGTGGTGGTAACAATGGCAATACTTCCGGTGTAGCACCACTTGGCTTTGTTATTGATTTTACTAATCCACTTCTTTCACAGGCGCATGGAAAAGTTGACTACAATTATGATTCGGTTGATTTAATTGCTGGCCGTACATTAGATTTTGGTAAACGGATGAAAATGCGTTTTGGTGCGGGATTGCGTTATGCCACACTCAATCGAAATCTACGTACCAATATGAGCTTACCAAATCTAATCAGCTCATTTGAATTTGACCATTTCAAATCCTCAGAGCATTCATCATTTTCAGGTATTGGTCCTCGTTTTGAGCTTGATAGTAATTACTATTTAGGCAACAACATTGGCTTTATTGCCCATTTAGGTAGCTCACTATTAGTTGGTCAAACCAAATATCGTTCAAGATTTGCAACGGATTTGGCGGAAGTAGAAGAGGGCGGCAACTCAAAACGACAAAATTTAATTGTCATAGATGATGAGATCAATGGTCGTTCAAAAGGTGATACACAAAACCGTATTGTACCAACATTGGATGGTCGACTAGGTTTCGATTATACCTACCCAGCACAGCGTTATATATTTAATGCACAACTGGGTTATGCCGTTGAACAATATTTTGCTCCATTCAGTAAAATTAATTGGGGTACACTTAATGCATTTACTGGCAATATATATGCTGATAGCGTGAAAAATGTTGATTTTAGCTATTCTGGCCCATTCCTAAATGCCAGCGTCCGTTGGTGGTAAACTGGGTATCGATTACTCATCCCTCTCCTGCAAAATGGAGAGGGATTTCATCTTAACACCGTAATCCCTGTTAATATTGAGTATGACTCATTCGTGTCACAGCATTTGTAGTAGATTATAAAATTTCGCTGTAGTTCAAATCATTTCTGTGGCTGCAATTTGTTCATTCAGTTTAGTTGTTGCAAACTGCTCAACGTTAGAATTTAATCGTGTGCGCAATGCTAAATAAAGAATTGTCATGGTGAATATGCCAATAATTAAAAAATCCCAACCAAACGGAATTAAATTTTTTCCACCGCCATAGGAACCAAAATAAGAAATCAACATCAGACCACCTAAATAAGGCACCAACCAAAATAATGCTTTAGTGTTGAGTGTACTGCGATTGAAGTGGCTGCGCATACAAGCAATACTAAAAAATATTAATCCGATTAATATGGCTACACCCAGACGCGAAAGCGTATCCCAACCGGTCCAATAACTAATCAAATTACAACAATAAAAAGCAACCAAGCATAATACATTGGCACCGGGAATTAAAAATGGCCGTTTTTCTTTGGGTAATTGTAAGCGTAAACAAAGTAAAGAAATAGGACCCATGGCATAGGAAATAACCACTGCAGACACTAAAAAACTAACCATAGTTTGCCAACCAGGTAGTGGTAAAAATAATACCATTCCTACTATAAAATTTAATGCGATGGCCCAAATGGGAAAATGTTGCTGATTGAGTTTTTGTAAAAATGCAGGCAAATAACCATTCTTGCTCATGGCATAAATGATGCGCGCAGTTGAGGTTACATAAATCAATCCTGCACCCAAAGGTGAAACGGCTGCATCGATATAAAGTAATTTAACCAACCAGACTAAACCCAAAATAGCTGCAATACCAACAAATGGGCCAACATCACCGGAATAGGCAAGCGTATGCCAACCATTGGCTAAACTTTTTGCATCTAATGCACCAATAAAAGCGATTTGTAATCCTAAATACAACAGCAAACAAATCACAACGGAACCTACAATGGCTAAAGGAATTGCCAAATTCGAATTTTTAGTTTCACCTGCTAATTCAACGCCATGTTTAAAACCGGTAAATGCAAACGCAATGCCACCCGTAGCTACCGCAGCAAGAATACCGTGCCAATCTTCGGCAGAAAAAGAAGGAATGGTGCCGCTAAAATTGATGAGATGAAATTGTGTGGTAAAAAAAAGATAAATGGTAATTAAAATAACACCAATTTTAAAAATGAATAAACCCAAATTAAATCCAACTAAACCTTTAAAGCTGGCAATATTGATGATGCAAAGACTAAGCATAATTATCGTTGCCCACATCATACCAAAAGGGGTTAACACGGGTGCGCCATTAACCATATGAGTAAGCGATGGAAAATAAATCGAGGCATATTGTAATACTGCTTGTACTTCAATAGGCGCCATGGTGACGCACGATAACCAAGAAACCCAACTAATCACAAAGCCGGTAATTGCACCATGACTGAGCTGAGCAAAACGTGTTGTGCCGCCGGCAATGGGTAGCCAAGTAGATAATTCCGCAAAGGTGAGTGCAATAAGTATGGTTGCACCACCACCAATGAGCCAAGCAATAATTGCGGAAGCGCCGGCAAGTTTTGCAGTATACAGCGGCGCAAATAACCAAGCTGAACCAATCATGCCATTAATACTTAAAAGCAACATTTGCACAGGCGAAAAACGACGCTGCAGTTGATCCATAGCATTATCCTCCTCGTATATTGCAAAGCATCATAAAGCAAAAACGGAATCAGTACCACGCAAGTAAAACGAGTACGATGCCTATCAAATGTAAAGCATCAAAATCATATAGATATAGGGAACTTTTACCCAAAGAACCACTCTAAATCTAATAGAAGGGCATTTTTATAGATGGCCACTAAGGAGAATGCTATGAAAGATTTTGTAGTACAAAAAGGGAATGGTGAAGAAATCATAATAGTTGGTGACGATGAGAAAATTGAAGTAGTGCCGAAGGCAACACTGATCGCTGATAATAATAGTCAGCATGAAGGATATTATGGCATGGTTTATCGTGGTGAGCATGCAATGGAGCGCCGTTTTCTGCAAGTGTTGTCTAGAGAAATAATAATCACTAGTCCAGATGGACAGCATCAAACACATTTAAATGTAGGCCTCTCTACGTCGGGCGGGCACTATAAAGCAACCATCGATCCAGCGCATCCACATTTCAATTTAGATATCGGTGAAAAACAAGGTAGAGGCATCGAGGCGCCTCCAGAAACGCCTTATTATTCTGATTTATATAGAGTGCAAGTACCATCGCTGCAATCTAACTTAACTACAGATTTATCTAAACAAAAAGGAACTGCTCTGGCGGTACTTCCTGGTTCAGGAATGATTGATGATGAAAAGTCAGCAATGTTTGATAAACCAACTTGGGGGACAGAAGGAAATTTGTTTAACTTATTTGGTACGGTTGTTCGAGACCTTCGCGCTAGTGATGAACTTAAAGAAAGATATTATAAAACAGGTGCTGTGGTGACGAGTAAAGCAAGAATGGAAGCCTATCTAGTAGATACCCAAACACAAAAGCCAATTCATCAAATGTCATTTATTGCTTCCTCTGAAATGACAATAACTGAAACTTATGGAAGAGATCGCGCTTTATATGATACAACAAAACCATTTGCAATCACTTATGTTGGCCATCAACCCGTTGCAGAATTTCAACCGGAGGTTGCTGCTGCAATTGAGCGTGCGCAAGACGAACAAAAATTTACCAGGCATTTTGTGCTGCCTGAAAAGCCAAAACCCACGCATGAAACTGCTAAAGACGAAAAGAAAGATAAAAAAGATTTAGATACGACGCAATCAGAAATAGTCGTGACAGATGAACTAAAATCACAACCGGTGCAAGATAAACCTTTAGAGAGAAGTATGTCGAGACTACTTTTGCAAATGGGTGTGTCACCTCATGCAGCAAAAGAAAAATTAGCAGAGGAACAAGTTGACATAAAAGATGATGAAAATTTAGATGCCACCGTGTCGAAAGGTGTAACAAAAGCCGCAGAAGTTGTTCAAGTAGAATTAAAAGATCGAGAAGAATTAGATATGACTCAAGCAGAACCCCAAAAAGCAAAAAAAGATACAGCGGTTATTCAAACTGCCTTGAAAGATGAACTTAAATCGGTTGAAATACCTTCAGTTGAAGTTACACCAGTAATTTCTTCGGACGAACAAAAATCTGGCACACCTGTTGCTCTTCCTGAAAGACCACAACCCACGCATGCAATTGCTAATAAAGAAAAAGATGAGAAAAAAGATAAAGAAGATTTAGATACGACGCAAGCAGAAATGGTCGCGACAGATGAACTAAAATCACAACCAATGCAAGATAAACCTTTAGAGAGAAGTATGTCCAGACTACTCTTGCAAATGGGAGTGTCGCCTCATACAGCAAAAGAAAAATTAGCAGAAGAAAAAGAAGATAAAAAAGATGAAGAAGAATTAGATACGACGCAAGCAGAATCAAAAGGAGCAAAAAAAGATACAGCGGTTGTTCAATCTGATTCGAAAGATGAACTTAAAACGGTTGAAACGCCATCGGTTGAAGTTACACCAGTAACAAATCCTTCTCAAGAACAAGCAACTGTTGTACAAGGAAGTGGTACTCCTACAATAACGCATAATACATATAAATAAAAACACTTTGCTTGCAAAGACGAAAACACATCAATCGCATTATGCGTGTGAAAAATGGCTAACTAAAAATAAAAGAGTTAATTTATTCTTATTAATAGAGGTATAAAAATTATGGACATTTCTAAATTCGTAGCCAAAATTATTGGCATTTATTTGTTAATCGTAAGCAGTGCGATGCTGGTGAATATGCATCAATTTAACAGTTATGTGACAAGCTTAATCAATTATGCACCACTTATGTTTGTGACAGGTTTTTTCACCCTTATTGTAGGGCTATTAATGGTTGTTAGCCATAATGTTTGGCAATGGAACTGGCGAGTGCTTATTACGGTAATTGCTTGGTTAACTGTGATAAAAGGTGCAAGTCTTATTTTGTGTCCACAATTAATTGATAAAATAACAATAATCTATATGCAAAATGTGGTGATCGCTTACGGTGCCGCAGGATTTGATTTAATATTGGGTGCAGTGCTTTGTTATCTTGGCTTCAAACGATAACAGGACCGTTAGTAACTAATTGAGCTTGATGAGTCAATAATGTCGATTAGCGCAAGTTAATTTTTTTTACGGAAATATCTGCTGTGAGTTTTAACTGACAAGCGAGACGAGCGCGAGGATTGTCTAAACCAAAAAAATCTAAAGTTTCCGCTTCATGTTCAGAAGGTGGCGCTAATTCACCGTTTAGTGGTATCACCTCAACCAAACAAGTACCACAAATGCCCTGGCAACAACCAAACATAACCACTGGATTTTTGCCGTCAAGATGTTCAACCAATGTTTGGCCTTCGGGTACTTGCATTGATGAAATAGTTGTTTCAGCAAATTCGATGCGATAAGTTTTCATTTGTTTAAATTGTAAGTTTTTTCAATGGTTACATTTTATCTGATTTGTCGTTGTTTCACATCTATTATCAAGCTACTATTAGTAGATTGTTAATTTAGGGAAAGATTACATGCAACACGGACAGCAAGCCCAGCAACATTCACCAATGTCATCTTGTGTCAAGCATCATCATGAGCACGCTAATCATAGCCATATGATTGCTGATTTTAAAAAACGATTATGGATTGCGCTATTCTTAACCATCCCTGTGGTATTGCTTTCCCCGATGATTCAACGTTTCTTTTTAATCGAAGGTATTTTTTCTTTTCCTGGTGATACTTACATAGTTTTTATTCTCTCGACGACTATCTATGGCTATGGTGGTTGGCCATTTTTAACTGGTATGCGCACAGAACTGCAAAATCGCCAACCAGGCATGATGACTTTAATCGCCATTGCTATTTCAGTAGCCTATTTTTATAGCGATTTAGTGATGTTTGGTCTTCAGGGGGAAGTCTTTTTCTGGGAGCTGGCGACCTTAATTGACATCATGCTGCTTGGGCATTGGATAGAAATGAAATCAATACTTGGTGCAGGCAAAGCGCTAGAA
>CAYSGV010000045.1:0-12720 GCA_964430685.1 uncultured Gammaproteobacteria bacterium | reverse complement strand
AATATCGTGATAGATTGGAACCTGTTAGAGCTGTCTTATTAGCGGCTATGAATAACCTTGAATCAGTAGTCGATGCGGAACTAAAAAAGGAAGAAGAAGCAAAGGCCGCAGCTGAGCGTATGCAGAAAAGGGGCGGCAAAAAATACGGCAAAGAAGAAATAACAGGGATGCTACTCGCAGAAAAAAATAATCAAGAACATAGAGATGCATCTGATGCTTTAAGGAATAGATTTGATCCAACAAACGGTGGGCTAGTGCAGCGAGCACCCAATTTGGATGAAGAACAACCCATATCGCCACATCTATTAGGTCAAAGGCAAGCTCCCCCAAAAGCTGCAGGTGCAAATATGGTGGGAGGGAAGCAGGCTAATTCAGCCGCTAAGGGAGCAGTAGCAGCCCCTGCTGCTGAACCACATTCGGCTGCAGCAAAAAGTCGCGCGTGGGCTGCTGGTGTTACCAGTGCAGCACCTACTGGAACGGGGCATACGCCGGCGAAAAACCTACCCAAAGGGTTTGTTCGAACAGGTGTTAAATAGGACAAATAATCCGTTATGATTCATTTATGGACATAGATTGATTTGCTTTGTTAATATAATTTCAATCTATTCTTTCAAAATTAAAACTAAGGAGTGGTGCGATGAAATTATATTATTCACGCGGGGCTTGTTCACTGGCTGTGCGTATTATCTTAAATGAACTCAAAATTACAGCAGAGTATGAAGCGGTCGATTTAGCGGCTAAAAAGACAGAAAACAATAATGATTATTACCAAATTAATGCAAAAGGTTCAGTGCCTGCATTAGAATTAGCAAATGGTGAAATTCTGACGGAAAACGCCGTCATTTTGCAATACTTAGCTGATACACATAATGCTACACATTTATTACCCGCAGTTACAGATTTGAAACGCTATCGCGTATTAGAAATGTTAAATTTCGTAGCAACAGAATTACATAAAGGGTTTGGTCCTTTTTTTAGTCAAGCAATCGATGCATCACTTAAAGATAATATTTTTAAACCAGCGTTGAAAAGAAAATTTGATTTTATTGAAACAAAACTGGGTTCAAATAAATTTATCATGGGCGAACAATTTACATTACCCGATGCTTATTTACTGGTGGTGTTAAGATGGCATGCTCATTTTCATCTAGGATTAGAAAGTTATACCAATTTGCCGAGATATTTTAACAATCTGAAAAATTACCCTGCAATTGCACAAGCCTTGCAAGACGAAAAATTAAGTTGAGATTTTTTGAATTGGTCGAGAGGTCAGAATTCAGAAATTTGTAGGGTGGGCACAGAGCATCCACTTGCCTATAAATTCCAATTATGCTAGAATTTCAAGCTATTATTCTAATCGCAACGATGGACAATACATTTATCTTACGGACAAGTTTAATAATTTTAGGGCTTATAAGATTTAACTTAAACCCTCATTTATAGATATAAAGTTCGAGATAAATATGACAATCAAAGAAATCTTCAAGCTGCTCAAAGCTGAAAAAAATTTTACAGTTGAGCAAATACTCACTCTCGTCCAATCCCTAGTACTCTCTTCAGAAGATACCATTTTGGATCTGATTGCATTGGAACAACAATTAGCACAAATAAATATTGATTCACGAGCCACCCCATTCAACAGAAAGTCTCCTGAGGCGCAAAAAATTGATGAATATGTGTTTCGCTTGAAAATGCTAAAACTGCGCGAAAAGTTTGTTGAGAGCATGCAATTGCTCAAAGAGCATCCGCTAAAAGATCGTTTGTTCATACAATATATTCATTTTTTCGCTGATCAAAAAAACGAGCGTCTTTCAGCTACAGAATGGCAAAAGATACTTAGTTGGGAGGAAGGGCAAAATGATCGAGTAACAGCAAAATTCATTGATACTGAATTGAGCAATGCTGTTAACCAATGGTTAAGAGAAATAAAAGGCATCGCAATTGATCATCCAATGGAACCTATTGAAAATTTGATAGCAATTTTTCAACAGGCGGACACAAGAATTGCGTCAATCGCTAATCTATTTCAACTAGCACAGCAAACTTTATTAGAATTCAAAAATAATTTTCCTTTGTGGAAAAAAATTCATCCTAAAGTAAATATATTATACCAAACGATTGAGGCTGGAATAACTTATCCGCATAAACTAAATGATTTTGCCAGATTATTTTCAGATGCAACTCAAGAAAATAATTATGAGCCTGCTGTGGCCGTTTTATTTATCCGTTTGCACTACTTACAAAATTTATCTCCAGCGGACTGCAATCAAATATTCAATAGACTGCAATTAGTTTTAAATACTTTGGTGGGTGGACAAGAAGCGCATCAAATAAGGCGACGTATATTGCTGAATCGCCTACTTGCCGACATACATCGGCATTTTGGAATCTTTGTAAGTACCACAAATCAATTACTCTATCGTCGATTACAGGATGCAAAAGAGAAATATGAATTTAATATGAACATGCTGAGATTTTCTAGTCAAAGTGAAAGTGATCAGTACAGAAACGCGTTAGTTTGCTTAGACATGATAACTTATGTGAATCGCAATTATTTATCTTTTATGGGTAATGGTGAATCGTATTTCTTTAATCTTGCATATACAATATTAGTTGACCTAGCCTCTAAACAACACGCAAGTGCTTGCTTTATGCTAGACCAGTGTAGCAAAATATACCCTAAAATTTACGCCAATATTATTACAAATTATGTTAGCGGTCCAAGCCAAAACAGCCCACATTATTGGCTCTGGAAAAGCGCATTACTCGGCTATTTGTCCGGATTACGCAAAATTGCACATTTAGCGGCGAATAACGATTTCAGCATATGTCCAAGCTTTTCTGAACTCAAATTAACAGATCTAAGTTTGGCATTTGAATGTATTGATTTCCTCTTACAAAAAGCTGGATTACCACGTAGTACTTCTGCACAAATTTTTCTGATGCTCGAACAATTGTATCAATGCCAAAAAGATTATACTCAGCCTAATATCAAAAAATTATCGGTTAGCCAACTAGCCAGACTCGAATGGCGAATGGCACAGAATCTCAGATATCAAGAAAGTGAAGTATTAGCTGAAGAACATGAAAATCCCGCACAAGAAAAACTCCGTCATCAAGCAGATACAATCTATCGTCGCATTGCTACCCATTCACAATATCCAGTATTGCTTCGTGCGGCAGCTTATAATGAATTACGCTTAAGTGCTGCAGTAACCAATGCGCTGCATCAAAGCGAAGATGAGGCACAATTTATTCGCTTAATGTCAATTGTGCTGAGTAAACCGATAATTTCAGATGCCGCTAATTTTGTCGATGCTCAATCAATTTTTACCGGCCAAGATAATATTTTACCTTTACCGATTCTACGCCGAGTTGAAGTTAGTACCAGACCGCCAGTCATAGCACATCCAGATTATCATATTCTTAATCACCATCTGAGAAGTAAAATTAAGGACTTTTTGGTATTGCTATTAATTTTCCAAGTTCTTTTTGTGGCATTCACGTCGCCGATATATCCTTATTTAAAGCAATCACCAGAGCGTGCATCTAACACACATACACGTAACGTAACTGCTCTTCTCAATTTATTTCTACCTGCAGCAATAAGTATGAAATTGTGGTTTATTTCGGCATTTGCATCACTGGCTTTTATTCTATTCGCTTCAAGAGAATATAATATTCGTGATCTGTATGGGATGTGGCGAGACCGACGAATGGGGTTTCATCATGATCTTGTTCGGGTCGACACCTTGTCTGAATGCCATGAGCTTGCTTTATTTGCTGAAGATAAATTGGCTGTGGATGAACCGCAAGCTGTTTTACAGTTAATTGATGTTGAAGCGCTCACTCAGATCTTTAATTTATTAAAAGATGATGCAGGATTGCCCGCAAATACAAGTAATTCAAGTCCTGCGCAAAACTCTGCATTAACAGCACCTGCATTATTACCATCACCAACTTCTGTAGAACAAATGCAGCGGCATTTTATTCATCAGCCTTATACGGTTGCAGAGGATTCTGAACAAGAACCAGCAGAAAAAATTATACACAAACCACAGCAACCGACTAGATAATATATTTGACTCCAAACATTTAATCGAAACATCGCTATCTGATCTAATTTCATTTCAAATGGATTGAAAAGAAAATAATAATATGAACAAGTATCATTTTGCAATATGCTATGAAGATTAACCTACGCTTTAATGAGTCTGTACAAGTTAAGCATTCGTGACATAATTCAGGCATTACCAGGAGGGTAATAGTTAAATTTAATAAAAAGATAAAATGGAGGATGCTATGCAATCAATGTTAATGAGTTTACTTGCAATCGTGTTTGGTTCGTTTTTTCAATTGGGGCATGCGGCTTCTATTTCTGATAGAAATAATGCTACATTGATTGCAAAACCGACAATTAGTCACGCAACCAAAAGCAGTGCTAACCCCAAAGACAATACACGTAAGCCAATCGTGAATATAAACAATGCAGATCTAACTAAACTACGTACAATTAAAGGTATTGGCCCCAAAAAGGCACAAGCAATAGTCAATTATCGTAAAGCACATGGCTTGTTTAAAAGAGTTGAAGAAATTAAACTGGTCAAAGGAATTAGTGAAAAATTATTTAATAAAATTCGCCAACAGCTTTCGTTAAGATAGTTGTAATAATAATAAATGTCCTTAGAGACAAACTATGTTAATATCATGCCGAAAAAGCTATCAGGATAAAACATTGCTATGAATATTCTGTTCAAACCTATGACTGAACAAGATATACCACTTTGGTTGCAGTGGTCACAAAAACCACATGTGAAAGACGTGTGGTTTATTGCAGGTTACGAGACCAGAAATTATATCTATCAAAAAATTACTGGTAATGGTTATGATTACCCATTCATAATATATTTTGAGCAAAAACCAATAGGCTATATTGTTTGCTGTGATTTATTTGCTTATCGTACCTTATGTCCGAATCCGAAAGGATTATTTACTCAAGAAGAGCCTGGAACATTTTGCATGGATTTATTTATTGCTGAAGAAGATTATCTCAATAAAGGTTACGGTACACAAATCGTAAAAGATTTTGTGCAAAAAATATTTACTGATTTCAAGGCAAAAGTAATATATATTGATCCCAGTTTGGACAATAAGCGCGCCATTCGTTGTTATGAGAAAGCTGGCTTTAAAACGGTAAAAGTTGCCAATGATGGCGTATGTGATTGCATGATAATGAGTATAAAACAGATAGCAGATGATTAAAAAATCTTGCCGGGATTTAATATATTTAAAGGATCAAATACTTGCTTAATTGCACGCATAACTGCAATTGTTTCATCTGTTAACTCAAGCGGTACAAAGTCTTTTTTCGCTAAACCAATTCCATGTTCGCCGGAAAGTGACCCCCCTAATGCGATTACTAAAGAAAATATTTGTTGTAGTGCACGGTTAGCCGCATCCGCATCCCTTTTGTTTTGTTCATCAAATAATAAGTTCACGTGTAT
Source organism: uncultured Gammaproteobacteria bacterium (assembly GCA_964430685.1). Lineage (GTDB taxonomy): Bacteria > Pseudomonadota > Gammaproteobacteria > CAYSGV01 > CAYSGV01 > CAYSGV01. Next base: position 7,216 of record CAYSGV010000045.1, on the reverse strand, counting down.
ATTACCATTACCGGCATGCCCGAAATTCACAATTAATATATTTTCTTGTTGGGCGATGTTTTCAATTTGCGTCAATAACTGTTCAAGTTGACTAATGGGTACAATAATATCTTCATTAATTTTGTTGGGTGCAAGTGTGCGCAGCAGTGGTGACAATTTTTTACGTGCTTGCCAAAATGCTTGTGCCATTTGTTTGTCTGTGGCAATTTCAATGCCACAAACAAGTGGGTGCTGCGCTGCTTGATAAAGCGCTTGGCAATCGTATTCAATTTGTTGTTGCATGCCGTCAACTTTTATTAACAACATGACTTGCGCACTGGCAGGTATTGCAAATTCCGTTTGGCTGCGTAAAAGTGACAAGGCTTTTTTATCTAATAATTCTAAGGCGCACGGCTGTATCGATTGACTCATAATTTGCACAACTGCTTCTGCTGCCGCTTGACTGTTTTGGTAAAACGCACGAATGGTACGCTCTGCAGTTGGTTTTACTGTTAATTTTAATGTTGCTTCAGTAATAATGGCTAAAGTTCCTTCAGAACCAATCAACAAGCGCGTTAAATCGTAACCTACTACCGTTTTAGTGGTGCGTGCGCCAGTGCGTATAGATTGGCCAGAACCTGTAACAGCGCGTAAACCTAAAACGTGATCGCGAGTCGTGCCATATTTAATGGCACGGGGTCCCGCCGCATTACAGGCCAAGTTACCGCCAATGGTGCATGAGGCACTACTACCTGGATCAGGCGCCCAAAAAAATCCATGTTGTTCGGCGACTTGTTGAATGGCTGCATTATTGATTCCCGGTTGTACCACCATTAATCGGTCGGCGGGATTGATTTCTAGAATTTGTGTGCATTGTTCAAACGATAAAACGACACCACCGTTACAGGGTACCGCAGCACCGGTGCTGCTGGTTCCAGCGCCGCGTGCAACAATAGGCGTTTGGTAACGGTTACATGCTTGAACAATTGCTACGACTTCATCATGGTTGTGTGGGAAAACCACTAAATCGACATTACCCTGTCTGCGGCTATCATCCATACCAAAGGGTAGGCATTGTTCTGGATCAGAAAAAACACGTGTTTTGCCAAGGAGGTCGTTGAGTTCTTGATAAAGTGCTAGTGAATACATTCAATTCCCCTTACAATAGTTGTTTAAATTGTAAAGCGAATGGTGGTTGTCTGGCAACCACTTATAACTGTGGAAATACCGAATGTCTGTAAATAACGATATAAGCAAAATTGCTGAACAACTCGCTACAGCCGATGGGCAATTACAGCATTTAATTAACAAAGCAAAGATCATTTTGAAATTAACCGATTCATTGCACAGCTATCTCTCGGCAAATATGTCGGCGCATTGTCGCATTGGTAACATTGACGCTGACCAACTCATTATTCAAATAGATAATCCCACGATGGCCACAAAACTCATTTATTTATTGCCAAATATCTTGCAACATTTTCAACAAACATTTCCGGAGCTCAAATTTAATAGTATTGATTATTTTGTGAGGCCATTTGCAACAACGGAATTACCGAAAAACAAACAGATTATAAAGCCAAAGCCACCATCGCAATCTTCCGCACAATTATTACGAATGGTTGCTAAGAATTGTAATCACGATAAATTACAACAGATATTGAATCGAATTGCATCGCATTCAACTGTACAAAATGATATCAATGAAGGAATAAATAAAAATGAATGAACACACATTATTATTTAATGAAGCGCAAAATGAATTAATCACCATAAGAGATTTTATTCGTTTTGGGACCAGTCAATTTACGCTTGCACAATTATTTTACGGTCATGGTACCGATGATGCTTGGGATGACGCACTCATGCTCGTATTTCATGCACTCCATTTACCGCTGCATTATGGTAAGGAAGTGAGCAACTGTCGTCTTACCGCTAGCGAACGTAAAACGATTTTGTCCTTATTCGAACGCAGAATTAATGAACGAATGCCAGTACCCTATTTGACTCATGAAGCTTGGTTTGCTGGATTAAGTTTTTATGTGGATGAGCGTGTCATTATTCCACGCTCACCTTTTGCGGAAATCATTAAACAAGGATTTCAGTTTGCTGATATTAATTTAGAGAATGTCGAACACGTATTAGATCTTTGTACAGGCAGCGCTTGCATGGCTATTGCAACGGCAAAGTTATTGCCAGGTGTGATGATTGATGCGGTGGATATCAATAGTGATGCATTGAGCGTTGCGCGTAAAAACATTGATGATTACGATTTAAGCCATCAGATTAATTTAATTAAAAGCGATTTATTTAGTGCATTAGCAGGTAAAAAATATGATTTAATTCTATGTAATCCACCATATGTTTCTCAAGAAGAAATGGACCTATTACCGCAGGAATATCATCATGAACCTAAATTGGCGCTCGTTGGTGGTACCGATGGCTTGGATTTAGTCATAAAAATTCTAAAAGACGCGGCACAATATTTGGAAGAGGGCGGGGTGCTGATTATGGAAGTAGGTTTTAGTCAACAAGCGTTGATTAATCGGTTCCCACAAAGTCCTTTTCTTTGGCTTGAATTTGCACATGGTGGGGAAGGGATTTTTATGCTCACTAAAGATCAATTACGCAGTGCACAATCATTATTTAAGTAAATGAATGAGTATTTGCCGTAAACATCCGCATAATGACGGAAAAGAAAATACCAATGACATCTAACTGTTACAGCAATGACAAGAAAAACAATAGTGGCGAGTGAGATATACATCAATACAGTATCTATCAAATTACTTAAAAAATAATTTCGTCATCTCTTGACAGAACAAAATTCATCAATCAATATCTGCACGGATTAGATATTCATTTTTAAATACATTATTTGGTGTAATAAAAAAAGTGCCTGCAGCAATAGGGAAATAATAACAATAAAAGGAGAATCTTATGTCAGGAAATTGCTTTGCCGCTGCGTTAAATCGCTTTGGTATTTGGTGTCAGCCCACAGGATGTTTGGGACAACCCATTCGTTATTTATTTCGCAAAGGAATTCCCTTAAGTGTGGCCACAATTGCCGGGCTAGCTGCTGGCCAGTTTATCGTTCGTTTACTTGAAGATGAACCATTGTATTTAAACATTGCGCTAAGTGATTTAACAGCAGTGGTTACAGCAGGTTTAACGCAACTCATGCTTGATCGTTTATGTGAATGTTGTTGGCATAGTCATTACAACGACAACTTTCGTGAGTATGTGGCTGCGGATATAGAAGCCTATTTGCCATCAGAACAATATTTAGCAGAACTGAATTCTCCATTAGAGACTGAGCAACAAAATGATGCGTACAGTATTTAGTTGGTAAATAGCAGATGTAAATTAAAATAATAAATCACTACTCAAGGAAGGAGTATTTCAATGGCAGGTGGACATTCAAATTATCAAGCATTCGATTATCGTGCGGTCAATAAACGCCTTGGTTTAAAGGGTGATAATCACTACGGCCTCAAAAGCTTAAGCGGAGCGAGCCAAAAATATTTGAGTTTAGGATTTAATCTTTATTACCAAGCGCCAGATTTGTATCTCAAACATGAAGGTAAAACAAATTTCACAGTGGAAGCAGCATTTCACCGCAGTGAGAAGCAACGGCATAAACCATTGACCCAAAGTTTGAGTATCATTAAAGCGCAAATTAAGCGCTTAAAAACAGATGAGCGATTGTTGCAAAATTATTTTACTCATCAATGGCGGCAACGGTGGGCACAACAACTTAGGTCTGAGTCGACCTGGCAAAAACTTCTTGACGCTAATATTGATCCTTTGCAGAAGCCATCACTATTTGAACTTAAAGAAAATTTAATGCCGCAAGCCCAGTTATTGGCTTATCCTACCGAAGCATTAATATTTATTATAAAACATATATTACCCAAATTAGTTACGCAAATATTAAATGCTTATAATGAATTGCAGCGACGCCGAGCAAGCATTCCTAGGGAGTTTTTTAAGGCCTACGAAAATTATCTGGAAACGTTATTGCTGCAACTATGTGGTGGGCAGGGCGCAAAAGAAATTAATGAATTTGATAAAGTTATTGCCGCGATGTTTGCGCGTTTACGCTGCTACGCGCAAACAGGGCATGATGATTTATTGCTAGAAAGTTATGCGCAACTAAAAGATAAAGATCCCATTTGCATTTTGACTAAGCCTGTTAGTGTGCCATCGCCAGAATGTGCATTAACGCCGGAATTATTTGCCGATTTACATAAAAACATCATTTACTACGGTGGTGAACGATGGCGAAAAAAATTACTTGAGCTACCTTGGTTTCAATCCGTTCAGCGCGAATATCCGATCACCATGGACCATCAAATGAGCAATGAAGGTTGTGTGTTGCTTCCTCAAGTATTAGCGTCGTCTGTTCCGAAACAAGTGATTTGGCCGGAATGGTTGTTTTATGGCACTTCATTACGCTATTGGTTTTTCCGGCGTCAATTTATGCAGCTTACAGAACTCAATCAAATTCTGGGTGAAATAAAAGATACCGTTTCTGATACCGGTTCCATGACTATTCTACATAATTGGTCAAAGACTGTAGCCACATTAAGCCGATTTAATCAGGCTGAAGTTGTTTTATTGCAGGTACAACAATATGCACAGAAGTTTCGTTTAAATTGGCTGCTACAGTTTATTTTTCCAGAAGCTAAAGAATTTTTAACAATTTGGAAAAAGACCTTACAGGAGCAACACCAATCACTAAAACAATGGCGTATTGAATTTGCTGAAAAAATTGCCGATGCCACTAAGCCCACAGCTACTTCTAAGCAAAACCCAATTGCTGATTTAACAAAAGAACAACATATAAGCGTCATGCATTATTTCGCAGAATGCCGTGTTAAATGTAAAACGATAAAAACGGACAATAAAAATAAATTGCTTGCTGCTGAACAAGAATATAGCAAAAACACGGATTTACTTAGTGACTTCATATTTGATTTAGTTCAGATGCAATGGGTACCACGCGAACAAATAGGTGATGTGTGGACTTTAGATCACGTTAAGTTAAGGAAAAGGCTCAGTCTTGTTGGTCGGTATATCATCGACCCAAAACTTCAGCAAGCTTTTGATATGTTATCTGCAATATTATTAGGTGAATTGAATTATGACGGAATAACTGCTGAGAATATAGGTGAGCTATTAGCGCCTTTAGTAGAAAATAAGAGCGAGCCGAATATTGCGCTGAATCGTCTCTTGGAAATAGTTGCCCAAAATTATCTACTGCCGCGATTAGCAACCACAAAACATCCAACATTTCAATTGGCAAAGTTATGGGCGCCCGTGCAAACACAAAGTTGGTGGCAAAGCCAAGCTTTGTCAATCTATGAATTCATGCTTCTAATGCTGCATATTTTCGTTGAGGCGGATTTCGTGCAGATGAATGAGTTCAATCAAAACCAAGAAATAACCCTTTCACTTGATGGCGTATCACGTCGTTTTAGTAAAAGATCTATTGTGAAAAATATTGCACTATTTTATCAACAAGTTTCAGCTTATCCGCAGTACGCGACACAATTAAAAAGTTTTATAGATAGTTATTTAGAAGATTATAGCGGTGCTGAGGAGCATTATGCAGAATTAATACTAACAATACCTGAAATAACCATTTATCACGCCTATTCAAGTGCACGTTTGCATTATTTAATAGCAAACAAGCAATATACTGAACTTGCAGGTTCGAAGCTATTTAAAAAAGATGGTTTAACTGAGGAACAATTAAAGCATTGTGAACAATTATTGCAGAAACATTGTGACGCAGCCACAGATTGGGATCCTACTTTTCTGTCTGTGTTAACAGAACTTGGGTTTAGTCAAATTGCTAAGAATTATCGTTTTAATGCATTAAAAAAGTTACTGTCGCCTTCGTGTGACACTGCGATAATTTGTTATGCCTATATGGAAGGTAAAGATTTTCAAGAGCTCGTCAATGCTTATGGTGCACATCATCTAACCGATCTTGTTAAACAAATAGAATATTGTCTTGACCACTATGAAGATAACGAACAAGCCTTAAGTATTATTGAAAAAATACTTTCGCCAGAATTTATGACGCATACAAAATGTACATCACTACAAAAAAAATTAATTGCATTACAAAATCGTGTGGCGCAACAAAATATTGCACACAAGATTGTTGCCGAAATCAGCCAACTATTAGAGAAGCAACAATATCAAATGATTTTTGACAAAATTATGCGTCTGTATGTTTGCTGGCAAACGGCCGCTGATGCAACCAGTCTGGAGCTTTATCAACAACAATTACAGTTAATTGCTGATTTATTTGCGGAAACGATTAAAAAGCAAGTAAGCATGCTGCAATATGATCAAAACGTTGCTTTTTACCACAACGTTCTTAAACGGTTACCGTATGATCTCCCAACTCAACCGGATAAACGTTTTCTAGAATTACTTTGTCAACAGCAACACCTGGTCTATTTGACTTGGTATGATGAAGGAGATCGCAAGCGTTTTGCGAAACGGCAGTTGGCACAATTACCGCGATTACAAGGGGGCAAATTATTGAAAGCTGTTGAGATTGAAGAATTAGCAGTAACCGTACGCTTGCGCGAGCTTGAAACAAAAAAATATTCGAATAATCGATCAATACGTTTTGGTCAATGGCATGATTGCGCTTTGCAGCAATTGAATCGATATTATCTGCAATGTAGCACAGCAGGCTTATTAGTCCCATTTGATCGCGAGGAGTTATCTCGCTGTGGGCAAATGCTGTATTACTGGCGCTGTTATCAAACGAGTGATCCACTTATTAGACATAAACTTGATTATCTGAATCATTACATGTTGTTACACTTATATGCCCAATCTGCTAGCATGCAAACAGATATAACAAATGATGATATCTACCATTTTCTAGAATATGTGCATACCAATCATCACGATGCCCATTTCGTTCAATCTATTGCCAATAGCCCGTTAAGCGAAAGTGCACTTAACAAAATATTACAGATATGGTTTTACGCTTTGGCTAGTCAACTTAACCCGGTAGACGAGCAAACAGCAAAACATTTGTTGACTCCGCGATTGTTTGGCGCAAATGAACAAAATTTAGGCAAATCATTTTGTTTGTTCACCAGCAATGCCAATGCAGCGATTGATCCGCAAACTAAATTGGTCCAAGACGCGATGCAGCAACTAAGTTTCATATTACAAAGTGCAGTGCCACTTGCGACTAAAA
>CAYSGV010000044.1:0-12730 GCA_964430685.1 uncultured Gammaproteobacteria bacterium | reverse complement strand
AAACATGAAATAGGTTGTGCTTTTCCTGCTAAAGAAGTGAAGCAAATGGAAGTACACGGTCGTAATCTTGCAGAAGGTGTACCACGTAGCTTCATGTTAAACAGCAATGAAATTCTTGAAGCATTACAAGAACCATTATCAGGCATTGTCGGCGCTGTTCGTGCTGCGCTCGAACAAGCACCACCGGAGCTTGCTGCTGATATTGCGGAACGTGGTATGGTATTAACTGGCGGTGGTGCACTGCTTAAAGATCTTGATCGTTTATTAATGGAAGAAACTGGTTTACCAGTTATTATCGCTGATGATCCACTAACCTGTGTAGCACGTGGGGGTGGCCGCGCTTTAGAAATGATTGATAGATTTGGTACAAACTTTTTAGTTACCGAATAAACATTGCTGCCGTTCTGAGGGGGTTTATATTAAATCACTTTTTGTTAAAAAACCTGCTTCCCCAATTAAAACTCTTTTTTTCGCAACTTTGTCGTTTGCGTTAATTTTGCTTGACCAACGCCGCGATATGCCGATGTGGTTTTATAACGCCGTTGACAATTATACTAGTCCCATTCAGTACATTATCGATGCACCCGCCCATCTTGTTCGCATCGTTGAAAATTATTTTGTCACGCTTTCTACAGTACGTTCGGAAAATGAACAATTGCGCCTCAATTTGTATACAATGCAAGGTAAATTGCAATTGTTAAATGGCTTGTACTTGGAAAATATGCAGTTGCGAAATTTGCTCAACGCAGCTCCACGATTTAACAGTCGTTTTGTTACTGCTGAAGTTTTATCTGTAGATATTGATCCAATGGTACAACATATTTTAATCAATCGTGGTACGGATGATGGCGTTTATGTCGGCCAACCTGTATTTGATGGTTATGGTGTATTAGGACAAGTCATTGACACCAGTCAGACTTTTAGCCGCATTATGCTAATCAGTGATCGTTTAAGTGCAGTACCCGTGCAAGTTTATCGTACAGGCTGGCGTGGACTTGTGGGCGGTACTGGTCAACCCAATGGATTAGAATTAATGTATGTTCCAGAAGGTACGGATATCCAACCAGGTGATCTATTAATTACTTCTAGTTTAGGCTCACGTTATCCAACTGGTTATCCTGTTGGGCAAGTAGTTTCATTGCAACGTAGTGCACAACAAACCTTTGTAACAGTACAAGTTAAACCTTATTCACACTTGCGTGATAGTCAGCAAGTATTGTTGGTATGGCCTGATAAACCAATGCAAATGGATAAACTATTGCAAGACATTGCTGCAATGCAAAATAACAATGCTACAGCGGCGGCACAACCAGCTACTACGCCGCAACAGACTACACCTACTGCTATGCAAAACGTTGTACCACAACAATCAGTAACCGATAATCAAATGAATACCGCACCGAGTACAACACCAGCTACGCAACCACAGTCAACCGCTAATGCAACAGCACAAACCATACCGGTGCCCCAACAACAAAATCAAATTAGCAATGCAATTGTACCAACACAAAATCCCGTGCAAACGATTGTCCCGACTACAGCTGTAGCAACCACACAACCAATCACTCCTGCCAATGTAGCACAGACAACACCAAAACCGGTTGTTAAGGTTAAAGCAAAACATACTATTAAAACTGCAAAAAAAGCAGAGGCAGCTGAAGCACCAGTGATTGATGCGAAGCCAGAATTGTTACCACAAGGCAATGATGATGAAAGTCAGTAGTTTTCGTTACATATGGGTTATGATATTAAGCATGTTAATTGCTATATTTTTGCAAGGAATTATGTTGCCCAGCTGGCTTGATCTATTGCGTCCGGAATGGGTTTTACTGGTTCTTTGTTTTTGGATGATGAACTACCCTTTCAGGTTTAATGTGGGCTTTGCATGGTGTGTCGGTATGGTTGTTGACCTTTTTCAAGGTACATTATTAGGTAGTCATGCTCTCGCCTACAGCTTAATCGCATTTGTTATATTAACTTTACAACATCGCATGCGGTTATTTCCTATTTGGCAACAAAGTTTAATAATATTAGCTGTCGCAATATTGCAACAGCTAATATTATTGTGGACACATAGTATGCAAAATAAATTTGCACTCAACTGGGAAATTATTATACCGATATTTAGTAGTGCGCTATTGTGGCCGTGGTTAGTTTCAGGTTTACGCTATTACCGGCGCTATTTTAAATTGGCTTAAAAGCTAAATCTAATGCCCATGTTCATTTTTTTTGTGATCATGAATGCGATCTACTTCTACAGATAAAGCAATTTGATTGGCGCAATCTTCTAACAATTGCATTTGTTCTGGTGTAAATAATTGTTCCGGTTTAAATGGCCGTACTCTTAATACCCCAATTGTTCCTTTTAAAGCAAATAAAGGAATGTAAATTGCATCGGAAAAGGGCAAAGTATCTGTGCCAAGACCGGCAATTTCACCTAAATCAAATACCCATTGTGCCACAGCTTTTTCTTTCTCTGAAAGCTTTTGCGATGACCGATAGCGCGCTTTAACAGCAAGATGATTGTTCACCGGTAATAATGCCAATATTTCACTATCAAATGCTTCGGAGAGATATCTAACTGCAACATTTAACAACTTTTCTGTTCCGCGCGTATGAGCTAACTGCCGACTTAGGGTATGTAAAGCAGCAGTGCGTCTTTCAGATAATCTAGCTGCTTGTGCTTGTCTTTGCGTCAATATGGTTAGATGACTAATAATCATTGTCACAAAAAGCATCACAATTAAAGTGAAAAAATATTCAATATCATTTAAAGCAAAACTATATATTGGTGGGATAAAGAAAAAATCATAAGCAAGTACACTCAATATAGATGCTAAAATAGCTGGTCCCATGCGACCGAATAATGCAGACAAAGTAACACTTAATAAATAAACCATAATGAGATTACTAGATTTCATATAAGAAGAAAGAAAATAATTGATTAAAGTAGCAAAGGATACTATAGCAATGGCTATACCATATACACGCCAAGCAATTTCGCGCTTGCTTGGCAATGATTTTGTGGACTTTGCTTGATCAAGTGAACTGGTAATAATATAAACATCAATTTCGCCACTATGTCTAACCAATTCATCAACGAGGCTTCTATAAAATAAGCCACGCAAACGCGGACGAATATGTTTCCACATAACAATTTTGGTCACATTACGTTCACGCGCAAAACCAATTATTTCGCTAACGATATCGCAACCGGTTACTATTCTCGTTTCAGCACCAAGTTTTTCAGCTAAACGTAAATGTTGAATAGCTGCATTACGTTGTTCTTCGGTATAACGTAAACGTGGTGCATCCACATGAATTGCAATCCAATCCGCTTTTAAACTCGAAGCCATTCGGTAAGCAGCACGTATCACCTTCGTTGACTCTTCTCCTGATCCAACACAGACTAATAATTTCTCTTTTGTTGGCCATATATGTTTAATCCCCTGGCCTTGCCGATATAAAAGCACTTGTGCGCCAACGCGTTCTGCAGTAATGCGTAATGCTATTTCACGCAAAGCAATTAAATTACCTTTACGAAAAAAATGTTCAACGGCTAACTTTGCTTGTTCTGGAAAATAAACTTTGCCTTCATGCAGACGCGTAAGTAAATCTTCTGGTGGCAGATCAACTAATTCTATGGTGTCTGCCAGTTCGAGCATTGAATCTGGAATGGTTTCTTTGATGCGCGTATGGATGATTTGAGAAACCACATCATTCAAACTTTCAATGTGTTGTACATTGAGCGTTGTGTAGACATCACAGCCACGATCAAGTAACTCTTTTATATCTTGCCAACGCTTGGTATGACGCATATTTGGTGCATTGGTATGCGCCATTTCATCGACAAGTATCAATCCTGGATTTCTTGTTAGTGCAGCATCTAGATCAAAATCTTGTATTTCTTTGCCATGATAGTTAATGATTTGTCGCGGAATAATTTCAAAGCTATTTAACATCGCTTCAATTTCTTGCCGATTATGCGATTCAACAATACCAATGACCCCATCTAAACCTTGTGCACGTTTCGCAATGGCGTCTTGTAGCATAGTGTATGTTTTACCAACACCTGGTGCTGCGCCAAGATATATTTTAAGTTTGCCACGTTGTTCTTTTAATTCTTCTTCTTGTACACGCTGCAATAATTTTTCCGGATTGGGTCGATATTCAGTCATATTTACCTTGATTGCTGCTGTGTTTGATCAAGCGCTAGATTCAATTTTAAAACATTAACCCTAGGCTCACCTAAAATTTTAAATGTACGATCTTGCGTGTTCGCTGCGATTAATTTTTTTATTGTATCAGGTGCAATACCACGTGCCTTGGCAATTCTATCAACTTGGTAATATGCGGCTTGTGGACTAATTTCAGGATCAAGACCGCTGCCTGATGCAGTCACTAAATCAACAGGTATAGCATATTTATTTTGTGGATCAGCTTGTTCTAAAGTGTTTATGCGGTATTTTACTGTTTTAATTAAATCAGGATTAGTTGCGGCTAAATTAGATCCGCTTGAACTGCTCGCATTATACGGATAGGGTGTGGTTGCCGAAGGCCTACCCCAAAAATATTTGGGATCTGTAAATGACTGTCCTATTAATTCAGAACCAATAATTTTGTTGTTACTTTTGATTAGCTCGCCATTGGCTTGCCATGGAAATAATAGTTGTGCCACACCAGTAACCAATAAAGGATAGATTAAACCAGTTAGGATGGTTAAAAAAATAAGTAGTATAAGTGCTGTTTTAATTTGTCTCACTATGTCCATATTTACTTTTTCCATTGTTTCTTAAAATTAAACTAATCCCATTGCAGATAATATTAAATCAATTAATTTAATGCCCAAAAAAGGAACAATTAAGCCACCGAGACCATATATCACTACATTGCTTCTCAATAAACGAGCCGCCGATACACGACGGTAAGTAACGCCCCGTAAAGCCAGTGGTATGAGAAAAACAATTATTACTGCATTAAAGATAACTGCTGAGAGAATAGCGCTATGCGGTGTGGCGAGTTGCATGATATTTAATGCATTCAGTGAGGGGTAAGTTGTCACAAAAGCTGCAGGTATGATAGCAAAATACTTAGCAACATCATTAGCAATACTAAAAGTGGTTAATGCGCCGCGAGTCATCAATAATTGTTTGCCAATTTCCACTACTTCAATGAGCTTGGTTGGATTTGAATCCAAATCTACCAGATTTCCAGCTTCTTTGGCAGCTTGTGTGCCCGTATTCATTGCTACCGCTACATCGGCTTGAGCCAGTGCTGGCGCATCATTGGTGCCATCGCCAGTCATAGCAACCAGATGTCCTTCTGCTTGTAATCTTCGAATCAATGTGAGTTTATCTTCAGGCTTTGCGTTGGCAAGAAAATCATCTACACCCGCTTCCGCTGCAATTGCAGCAGCTGTTAATGGATTATCACCGGTTACCATAATTGTTTTGATACCCATTTGCCGTAACTGTGCAAAACGTTCACGGATGCCACCTTTAACTATATCTTTAAGATGAATGACGCCTAAAACGGTAGCACCTTCTGCTACAATAAGCGGTGTACCACCTTTACGAGAAATGCGTTCGACATGTTTTTGCACTGTTTCTGGGATTTGGCTGCCCATTTGGTTTACGTAAGCTTCAATTGCTTCATATGCGCCTTTACGGATTTGCCTGCCTGGTAAATTAGCCCCACTCATGCGCGATTGTGCAGTAAAAGGAATAAAGGTTGCGCCCAATTCAGCAATGGCGCGACCACGCAAGCCATATTTATCTTTAGCCAGCACGACTATACTACGTCCTTCTGGTGTTTCATCGGCTAACGATGAAAGCTGTGCAGCATCGGCTAAACGAATGATATCGATGTCATCTGCCGGAATAAATTCTGTTGCTTGTCGATTGCCAAGTGTTATGGTGCCTGTTTTATCAAGAATTAAACTATCGATATCCCCTGCTGCTTCTACCGCGCGGCCAGAGAGAGCAATCACATTCGCCTGAATCATGCGATCCATCCCGGCAATTCCAATTGCGGAAAGTAAGCCACCAATGGTCGTTGGTGCTAAGCACACAAACAAAGCAACGAGTACAGTGATGGTAATGACAGAGCTAACACCTGCATTGTGACTACTGTATATTGAAAATGGTAATAGCGTTGCACAGACCAATAAAAATACAATGGTTAGTGCAGCGAGCAAAATAGTAAGTGCAAGTTCGTTTGGTGTGCGTTGTCGTTTTGCACATTCAACGAGTGAGATCATATGATCAAGAAACGTTTCACCTGGATTTGCAGTAATACGAATCAGCAGCCAGTCTGAAATCACTTGTGTACCACCTGTAACGGAACTGCGATCTCCGCCACTTTCACGAATAACTGGCGCACTTTCACCCGTGATGGCACTTTCATTGACTGAAGCGATACCTTCGATTACCTCACCATCACTGGGAATAAAATCACCTGCTTCAACTAATACAATATCATCTACGTGTAAATCTGCAGAAATAACTAAAGTTATTTTTGCATGTCGATCAGCTTTTGCTAGTTTTTTAGCTTGTATTTCTCGTCTTGATTTACGCAATGCTTGTGCTTGTGCTTTACCACGTCCTTCCGCCATTGCTTCGGCAAAATTGGCAAATAATAAGGTAAACCATAACCATAATGTAATGGCTAATATATAATTAGGCTGTGCTTCACCTTTGCCAAAAAGTGCTTGAATAAATAAACCTGAAGTTAATATCGAAGCAACATAGACACAAAACATAACTGGATTGCGTAATTGATGGTGTGGCGTACATTTTAAAAACGCATCACGTAGGGCATTTTTAATCAGTTGCCAATCCCAAATTGGTTTTGCTACTAAGTTAGAGACCATATTTTTCCCGCATCATTAAATGTTCCACAATTGGGCCCAGAGCCAAAGCAGGGAAAAAAGTAAGTGCTCCTAATATTAATATGACACCGATTAATAACAAGATAAAAAGAGGTGTATGCGTTGGTAATGTGCCTAAACTAGTTGATATATGTTTTTTTTGCACCAATGATCCAGCAATAGCCAACATGGGTATTGCAACCCAATATCGGCCGATAAGCATTGCGATACCACCCACAATGTTATAAAAAGAGGTATTTGCATTTAAACCAGCAAAAGCACTGCCATTGTTGTTTACCATTGAGGTAAATGCATACAATATTTCAGTAAAACCATGTGCACCGGGATTAGCAATCGAACGAATACCCCCGCGCGTTACGGTTGCAATTGCAGTAAAAATAAGCACCATCATTGGCATGATCAATACCGCAATAGAGGCCATTTTCATTTCAAACGGTTCAATTTTTTTACCCATATATTCAGGCGTGCGCCCGACCATTAAACCGGCAACAAAGACAGTGATTATAACCAATATCAACATGCCATATAGACCTGAGCCAATACCACCAAATACAACTTCACCCAAATGCATCATCCACAATGGAATTAAACCAGCAAGTGGAAGAAATGAATCGTGCATGGAATTAACTGAACCATTTGAAGTTGCGGTTGTTGCCGTAGCCCATAAAACAGAGTTGGTAATACCAAAACGTGTTTCTTTTCCTTCCATATTGCCACCAGAGTAACTATTCTGTTGTGCCTGTTGGTCGACACCAAGCATGGTAAAAGCAGGATTTCCATTTTGTTCTAATAAAACTGCGCTGATGGCCAATGGAATAAAAATAATGAGCATAGCAAATAATAATGCATAACCTTGACGTTTATCTTTAACCATAATACCAAAGCTATAACAGAATGCCGCTGGAATAAGCAGTATAGCCAGCATTTCAAGAAAGTTTGATAATGGCGTTGGATTTTCAAATGGATGGGTAGAATTTGTATTAAAAAAACCACCACCATTAGTACCTAATTGTTTAATCGCAATTTGTGAAGCCACTGGACCCATTGGCAAAATTTGTTGCGTGACTTGTTTGCTTGCCATTTATGGAATGCCACGAGCATCTTTTACGGATTGTCTGGATGTATCAAGAACTTGTTCTTGATAGTTAATACTTTGTATTGACTGCACTGTTTGATAAGCTTTGAAATTTTGTAAAACACCTTGTGATGTAAGTGCAACTGCTAAGATTAATGCTAATGGTAATAATATGTATATAACACTGCGAAGCATGTCTACCCAGAAATTGCCCAATTTATTGCTTTCACGGCGAATAATACCGCGAATAAAAGCAACAAGTAGTGCTAAGCCTGTGGCAGCAGATAAAAAATTTTGTACTGTCAAGGCTAGCATTTGTGTGATATAACTAAGAGTACTTTCACCGCTATATGCTTGCCAATTGGTATTGGTGGTAAAACTTGCAGCTGTATTAAAAGCAAGATCAGGTGCAACTGCAGTAAATGCTTGTGGATTCAAAGGTAGGTAAAATTGCACACGTTGTAACACGTAAACAAGAACCAAACCGAATAAATTAAAAATAAGCATTGCTGATAAATAACTTTTCCAGTTCATTTCTAGTTTATCGTCTATGCCACAAATTCGATAAATTATATTTTCAAGCGGCATAAATAATTTATCCAGCCCACATGATTTATATTCATAAACGCGTGCCATATACCAACCCAATGGTTTTACGCATGCAAGAATAATAATGATAAATATGGATATTTGTAAAAATCCATTTAAAGTCATTTAACTATCCCGTCTTGAAAATTAAAATAATTCTGGTTTAAATAGAACTATTAATAGATAAATGAATAAAGCAAAAGTTATGCAGCCACAAATAAGGTAAAGGCTCATTATTCACTCCCCATTAATGCATCAAAAAATTTAATCAGCCCAAGACATAGGCCGAAAAAAACACATATTATAACTATAAATATAAGGTCTTCCATGGCTGTAAGCATATCTCAGATTGGTCATTTTGCCAGTTACGTAAGTTGATATTCGCACGAAACTACCCGAACAAATTTGCCAGTATCACATTGAAATTAAAAGCAATTAATCGTACGGCATTGGATGATCCAAAAATGTGCTTCCAACCAAGCATAAGTATTATCACCACAGCGCAAGGTAACTATGGCCTATACCATACTTTGCTGGAAGCACAAAAAGTCAATGCACCACATTGATGGTGCATAGCTAGCATTTCACTTTATATTCTAAATGCCATTTATACAGATACTTCCGCTAAGGAGGTTTTAAATTCTATTAATTGTTTTCCTAATTCTTCTAATTGGTTAGAATCTAATATTTTTTTAGCTTTAGGAAATAGTTCCTGTTCCTCTTCTTTTACATGATGAGCTATACTTTCTTGCAGTAAAACTAGTTTTGCACCCCATTTTTCATCATCAAATGCTAAATCTTGCATCTCATCAATAATTTTTTCAACCATGTTATGTTCAGCATATGATTCACGTATTAGGTCTTTTGTTTCTGATTTATTTTTTAATAACGGGTAAAAACTACTTTCTTCGAAACGAGTATGTTTGGCTAATTCATATATTAAATTGGTGAAATCTTTTTCTCGTTGTTCAGTATCATTGTTGCTGCTATCAAGTAAATGCTCTAATAATTTATTTACTTTTTGGTGATCCCTTTTTAATAATTCTATAACATTCATGGCTTATCCTCCTGATTAATTTCCATTATTATTTATGGCCCAATTTCAGTATAGCGAATATTAAAATAAAGTTAACAAAATTAATGATTCGAACTATAATAATGGTTTATATTAAATGGTGTTATGAAGGTTATTATATGCAAAAAACTCCTGAAAGACATGTTGTAGAAAATCAGTACGATAAGAATCAAGCCACTGAGATTCATTCTGAGCAACGTTGTAATGCTGATAAAAAAGCAGTCCCCCATTCATCAAACTTAAGAGATGAAGATATTCGCATATTAATAGTTGAAGATAATCTATCCAATCTAAAAATAATCCGTAACCAATTACTACCAAAGCTGCCTTATCATGTTACTGTTGTTGATGATGGCACTACAGCTGTTGCGAAGGTGCTAGA
Source organism: uncultured Gammaproteobacteria bacterium (assembly GCA_964430685.1). Classification (GTDB taxonomy): domain Bacteria; phylum Pseudomonadota; class Gammaproteobacteria; order CAYSGV01; family CAYSGV01; genus CAYSGV01. Next base: position 2,721 of record CAYSGV010000044.1, on the reverse strand, counting down.
AATGTTAACACTTTTACCAAAAGAAGCACCATATCATATTTATTTTATTGACCAACAGATGCCTAAAATGGCTGGCAATATTGCCACACATATAATTAACTATCATTTACGGTCGCATCACTTGCCTGAGCTGATAGGAATATCAATTTCTAGTGAAATACGGGATAGTAATACGCTTAAAAAGGACGGCCTTGTTGCGGATGTTGGTAAACTTAAAAAAGCATCACAAATTACCGAAATGGTTAATCAATATGTTCGGTCGTCAAAAATTCAGCGTCGTAAAAGTGAAGATTTAAGTGCTATCCATTCTTTTACTGGCACTTTATTCGTGCATGAAAAACCTGAGAAATTACATCCATGTACTTCGTTAGAGCGAGATGCTATTTTGCGGGTCACATCATTGCATCGCAGTAGAGTGAGCTCATTTTCTTCACCATCTGCACCGAGTTTGTAGCGTAATGAATTATTTACGCTGAATGTTTATTTAAATGTTTTATTCTTTGTTCTCTTTATAAATCAAATCCAAGTTCTTTGCCGCCAATACTTCATCTAAACGTTTCACCGGTAAATGATGGGGTGCATCATGTAAAATTTTAGGATTTGTTTTTGCTTCATCTAAAATAGTAATAAGCGTTTGCGCAAACTTTTCAATGGTTTTTCTAGATTCTGTTTCAGTTGGTTCAATTAATAAACATTCGGGCACGAGTAAAGGAAAATAAATGGTAGGCGCATGGAATCCATAGTCTAGTAAACGTTTGGCAAAATCTGTTGCATTAACACCAAATTGTTTGACTTGTTTTTGTACAGTGACAATAAATTCATGACTGGCTCGACGATTGGGATAAGCTAAATCAAAGCCAGCATTGTTCAGTAATACCATTAAATAATTTGCATTCAATGTGGCATATTCAGCAACGCGTTGTAAACCTTCGCAGCCTAGAATGCGTGCATAGATATATGCGCGCATGATAATACCAGCATTCCCCATAAAGGCAGATAAACGACCAATGCTTTGTGCACAATCTTCTTTAGTTACCCAAGAATATTGTTCTCCCTTTTTTATAGCCATGGGCACCGGTAAAAATGGTACCAAACGCTTGCCGACTGCAACTGGACCTGAACCAGGGCCACCGCCGCCATGTGGGGTCGCAAATGTTTTGTGTAAATTGATATGCATGACATCAAAGCCCATATCGCCTGGACGTACTTTGCCCAAAATTGCATTTAAATTGGCGCCGTCATAATAAAGCAAACCGCCAGCGGTATGGATGATGCGTGCAACTTCCTTAATATTACGATCAAATACACCAAGCGTTGAGGGGTTGGTTAACATAATCCCTGCTGTTTTGCTGCTCACCATATCAGCCAAAACTTTTAAATCAATATCACCATTTGCTTGTGTTGGGATTTCACGCACAGTATAACCACACATGACTGCCGATGCTGGATTGGTACCGTGTGCCGCATCAGGTACAATAATTTCAGTGCGTTCGAAATCATTTCGAGCAGTATGGTAGGCTTTAATCATGGCAACACCAGCGAATTCTCCTTGTGCACCAGCCATTGGGGTAAGTGATACAGCTTCCATTCCAGTTACTTCTTTTAATATTTCTTGTAATCCATAAACGCAACTTAGGAAACCTTGACTGTGTCGCAGTGAACTTAATGGATGGCGATTTAAAAAGCCTGGCAGCGATGCCAAACGATGTACTTCACGTGGATTATATTTCATAGTGCAGGAACCCAATGGATAAAATTCACCATCTATAGAAAAGTTTCGTTTTGATAAGCGCGTAAAATGTCTAACCGTTTGTAATTCAGATTGCTCAGGCAATAACGATTTTTTTTGACGTGATAATTCACTTGGATAGGGATTAGCAAAATTACCTCTGGGCGCTTGTACACGAGCACGTGCATTCGGTGTACTGTCATTAAATATTAAATCAACATCGTTACGTATATGAGCCATATTTGTACCTGTCTATATTAAGAAATAACCGCTTCGCTTGCTGTGATAGATTTTTGATTTGTGATGACTTCACTCATCTTTTGCACGAAATATTCTATATCTGATTCAGTTTTTGTTTCAGTAACGCACACGAGAATGCAATTTTTCAATTCAGGATATTCGATACTTAGATTAAATCCCGCTTCAATACCTAACTTCGCTAAAACATCTAATACTTGTTGTGCATTTGTGGGTAATTGCAAAACCATTTCATGGAAATATAAATTGTTAAATACAGGTTTGATTCCAGGTATTGCGCACAACTGCTTAAAAAGCATTTCCGTATTTGCATGTGCAGCTAATGCGATTTGTCGCAAACCAGCTTCACCCAGCAAACTCATATAAATGGTTGCTGCAGTAACCATCAAGCCTTGGTTAGTGCAAATATTTGAGGTTGCTTTAGCGCGACGGATATGTTGTTCACGTGCTTGTAGTGTTAATACGAATCCGGTACGGCCATCACGATCAACTGTGCGTCCAACAATGCGTCCTGGCATTTGACGGACAAAATCTTTTTTACAGCAAAGAAAACCGAAATAGGGTCCGCCTGACGCCAGGGGTATACCTAATGGTTGGCCTTCACCGCAGACAATATCAGCGCCGGTTTCGCCCCAACTCCCGGGTTCTTTAAGCAATGCAACAGCAATGGGGTTAACTACGGCAATGACCAGCGCTTTATGCTGATGTGCCCAATCGGTAAGCAGATCAAATTC
>CAYSGV010000043.1:0-12887 GCA_964430685.1 uncultured Gammaproteobacteria bacterium | reverse complement strand
ACATGATACAAGCCAATCGAAATGCTTTTTCGGATTCTGCTTGCGTTAGGCGGCCATGCAACATTTTACGACGATGAATGCTGCGCAAATTTAAATCAAGAAGTGTTGCAACACGCTGTTCATTCATTTGCATGTATTTTGCTAAATTTTCTAATACTGAAAGCGGCAAGCCTTTTTTCAAATAACCCATAACGTAAAAAACATCAATAAACTCAGCCTTGGGCAAACAATCCATGATTTTAAATGGACGACCAAAAACTTCTGGTTGACTGGCAATGTCCGTGAAAAAAAACTGTTTTATAAAAGATCGATTTTCTAAATCTAAAGTAGTAGTCAAAGTAAACCTCATCAGCATGAAGCTATGTACCGTATATTATAACATATTTTATCTTAGTAGGTTGGATAGAGAGCGAAGGATGAAATCCAACAGTACAATCTGGATAACATTGTTGGATTTCGCAACCCTCACCCTACCCTCTCCCACCAAAGAGCAGGAGAGAGATGTTGGAAATACACTATTGCTCCCAACAATATCCATAAGCCTCAGCCCTCCCGCGCTAATTCTCGGCTGATAATCATTCGCTGAATATCACTGGTGCCTTCATAAATGGTGGTTACACGTACATCGCGATAAATGCGTTCAAGTGGAAAATCCTGTAAATAGCCATAACCACCATGACGTTGCAAAGCAGTATGGCAAACAATTTCTGCCATTTCACTGGCAAATAACTTCGCCATAGAAGCTTCTTTCAAACATGATTTATTTTCCTCACACATTTGTGCCGCCCGCCAAGTCAATAATCGCGCAGCGTCTATTTGTGTCGCCATATCTGCCAGATCAAAAGCAACGGCTTGATGTTCAATGAGGGGTTTACCAAATGTTTGTCTTTCTTTGCTATAGTTAACTGTTTGCTCAAATGCGTGCCGTGCTAGTCCTATTGCTTGTGCGGCAATCGCAATACGACCCACTGCTAAATTTTGCATGGCATAACGATAACCTTTACCCGCTTGGCCCAGGAGATGCGTTGCTGGTATTTTTAGATTCTCAAAATGTAATGCGGCTGTATCTGTTGCGTGCTGGCCCATTTTTTTTTCGACGCGTACAACTTGATAACCTTCTGTGTCGGTTGGCACGAGAAATGCACTAATTCCGTTTTTACCTGCAGATGGATCAGTCATCGCAAAAACAACAGCCAGCTGTGCATTTTTACCTGAACTAATAAATTGTTTATTACCATTAATTATATAATGATCATTTTGTAACACTGCTCGTGTTTGTAACGCGGCGGCATCTGATCCAGCTTGTGGTTCACTTAATGCAAAAGCGCCCACCCATTCACCACTGGCAATCTTGGTTAAATAGGTTTGTCTTTGCCAATCATTGCCTTGGTCATTAATTAATTTGCCAACTAAAGAATTTTGTACCGCCATGATAGTTGCCACCGAACCATCCGCTGCGGCAATTTCTTCTAACGCGAGTATATAAGCAAGATAACCAGCTTGTGTACCACCCCATTGTTGATCAACCAGCATACCTAAAAAACCAAGTTGACCTAGCTTTTGCGTTGCTGCAAGCGGGAAAGTGCATTGTTCACTCCAAAGTGCAGCAAAAGGATAAATTTCGCGCAGGGCAAAATCACGCGCTGTTTGCTGGATAAGCTGCTGCTCAGCAGTTAAAGTTAACATGACAAAAATCCTTTTTTGACAATGTAAATAGAGAAGTTATTTTATATAACCTAATTCGACAGTTGGAACACACCGTGGCCAATTGCCGAATTTAGCTTATTGCTCATATTCAAATAATTTGACCACACGTTTCACACCATGCACATGTCTTGCAATATCAATCGCAATTTCGGCTTGACGTGGTGTGACTAAACCCATTAAATAAACTGAACCATCTTCAGTCACCACTTTAATTTGACTTGAATGTAATCCTGCTGTTGCCAACATCACTGATTTAATTTTGGTCGTGATCCAAGCATCTTGTGAACGTTGACCTAAGCTATTGGGTGGTAAAATAGCAATTTCATTATACAAACGTCTAACGTGTGGAATGGTTCTGATTTTTGCAATAACTGCTTCACGCGCTTGTTCATTTTCCGCCTGCCCTGTAACTAAAACAATGCGGTTAAAGGATGAAAATTCGACGTGTACGCGTGTACGCAATTCTGCATCACCGGCAATTGCACTGTCAGCGGTATAGACGATTTTTTGATCTTCAATAATCACATCGGATGAGCGTCTGTCATAAATAATCGCGCCACCAGCTGCCGCACCTGCAACAAATGCGCCCAAACAACCAGACAAGCTCATAGAAATTAACGTAATGAGTAGAACATTTCTTAGGTTCAGTAATGACAGCTTCATATTTCCTCCTTGGTGCTTTATTGCAATTACCTCTAGAGTACACTCTATTGTTCAATAAATAAATGCTGATCAATCAAGTCACATAAACAGTGGAGTACAATTCCATGGATTTCTTGAATACGCGCTGTTGAGCGAGCAGGTACACGTATCTCTACATCTGATGGGTGTAACATCGAGGCTAATTCCCCACCTTCTCGCCCAGTCATGGCAATGACCACCATGCCGCGATCATGGGCGGCCGCTACAGCCTTGATGACATTTGCTGAATTACCGCTGGTTGATAATGCAACAAGTACATCGTTTTGTTGCCCCAGCGCACGAATTTGCCGAGAATAGACTTCGCTAAAATCATAGTCATTGGCAATAGCCGTCATGGTTGCCATATCCGCCGTTAATGCAATGGCTGGTAAATTCGGCCTTTCAATTTCAAAACGGTTAATGAGTTCAGCGGAAAAATGAATAGCATCACTGGCTGAACCACCATTACCACAAATAAGTACTTTCTGGTTCCCTAACAGGCAGCGTACGAGCACATCACTGGCTTGGGCAATAACAAAAGGCAATTCTTCTTGGACGCGCATAATGATTTCAACGCTTTCATTAAACGTTTTTTTCACATGCGCTACAACATCAACCATACACCACCTAAGTTTTAATTCATTGATTGATAACAGTTTAAAAAAAAGAAGGGGTTTATGCAATGTTTATTGGGAAGGCGTGTATACTTTAAATAAGCAAATTAAAGAAATACACTGTATTATTCAGCAATACCCATACCAAAATAGTAAAAGTTTAACCTTAGAAATGTGAAATTTATGCATGAAATACCACTAGTTGATGTACAAGCAGCCGATTTAAGCAGTCTGCTTTTAGACTCTGCGCACGCGGATCGTGTGAAAGCATTGATTGCAGCCAGCCGCAAAACCCTTGGTATTTACTCACAAATTGCCAGTTATGCACTCTTGCCGCTCAGTGATCGAATTGCCAAACGCTGGTTAAAAAAAACAAATAATCCCTATCTACCGGAAATTCAAAAAATTGCCCAAGTTTTAAATATTGCTGGTATTTACGGTTTGAATCTCAGTTATGAATGGGGGTGTACCAGTGGGGTTTTCCGCACTGAATCTGGCCTGCGTCTACACCGCGTTTTAGACTGGCCTTTTCCCGAACTGGGCAAACATATTATTGTAGCCAAACAACAAGCAGCAACCGGCATTTTCTATAATATAACTTGGCCCGGCTTAAGCGGCACATTTAATGGTTTAGCACCCAATCGTTTTGCTGCAGCGTTAAATCTAGCCCCCATGCGCTTACATAATCGCGGCATTATTTTAGATTGGTTGCGCAATCGCAAACAGATGTATCAACAAAACGCTTTACCACCCGCTCATTTATTGAGAAAAGTTTTTGAAACGGCAACGGATTACAATCAAGCAAAATTGATATTGTCGACCGAGCCCATATCGGTGCCAGCTATTTATATTTTAAGTGGCACAAAAAATGATGAAGGCTGCGTGATTGAACGCTTAGAAAATGATGCGGCCATTCGCGAAATAGGTACGCAAACAAGAGTCGTTGCAACCAATCATTTTCAATCACACTTTAATGGTCATGGTAATGGCTGGATGCCACGACCAATCGATAGTCAAGGCAGATTTCTTTGTATGAATAATCTCGAAATTAATTCTGCTGCAATGAATTTAAATTGGTTTATCAGACCAATAGCCAATGAACTGTGTCGTTTAGTCATGGTTGCTGATGCGGGCACAGGTGATTTAATCGTGCAAGGTGTAGAAGGTAAACGACCAGTTACACACCTTCTACAGATATAAACAACTTTCTCATTACAAATGATTTATTCATTAAGAATTTTACAGCATGGACCTGGATTTTAGCTGCAACGGCTTTACTAGCATAGGAACTATATGGATAAAGGAACTGAATTAAGTTATCGGCAACAAAAAATACAAGCCTATTTAACGAGTCATGATGCAGAAAATGCATGGGCAGAATTTCAACGGCTCTTGAATTTTTCTTTAGTTGAAATACAAGGGACTAATTGGCCTACTTTTTTTGAGCAAGCTCGGCAATTAGTCTTACTCTACTTACAAATAAAACCAATACAATTTTCTGAAATTCGCAAAATTCAGCAAATGCTATCTAACCATAGAAACAAATTAACGGATAAGCAATGGGCTGATTTTTGTCGTCAATTTGGTGATATTTGGTCTGCGCTTAATCAAAATGAAGAAACGGACCAAGAAGCGATTTATTATTATCATGAGGCTCTTGTTTACTATGAGCATATGCATGAAGTTGATAGCCAAGCATCAAACAATTTAAAAAAACAATATGAGGCCTTACGAGTACAATTGACCTGTTTGGAGAGTCAGCGTTATGTCCGTGAACTTTGCCAATTATTCCCTGTTCGCATTAGTGATGAAAAACAAAGATGGCCAGTAGCGCAAGAATTAAGCGATTATTTTCGTTATCAAACAGAAAGTGAAACGATTTTATGTCAATGGTTAAATAATATACAGCTTACCACTCTTAGATTAAGGGAATTAACCCAAACGCAAAGCATTGAATTAATATACCAAAATCTGCAACCACTGTTTGAATATTATTGGGAATTATTAGTTACTAATTTTAAACGCGCTGCTGGAATGCCTGTGGAGATTTGGCAGCCAACCTACGAAACAATGCAAAAAAATTTATTGAAGATGATTAAATTACTTGAACAAGATAAGCAGCACATCCACATTGACCAATTGTATATAAAACTCAATATGGGTTTTAGTGCATTTGACGAGAATATAACAAGAAAAAGTACCGATACAGCAAAGACCATTTTACTTCGGCAACTATTTCATAATGTTTTTCATGAATTTGATAAAATTAGAGATATTGCTCGTGACCAAAAACCAAGTAGTAATACAAGCCCTGCTCTAGAGAACACTGACTCAGCGGATTTAAACACGGCTACTTCCTTAAGTCTCGCCTACCGTAAACAACAATATGCAGTGCAACAGACATTTTCTCATGCAACCCAACCTGTATATACTCAAAATATTATTAACTTAATTGATAGCTTGATCAAAGCGATTAGTGAGCGTTTACTTACACCTCCTTGTGCATTTAGTATCTTAGCCGTAGGTTCTCTCGCATGCGATTTATTAACACCATCATCCGATGCGGATATCTATATTTTAGTCACAGAAGAAAAATATCGTAACCACCAATACTTCAAAATCTTGATTAGGCTTTTGCAATTTCATCTGCTTGCAGGAAACAATCCTTGGTTTGCTCGAGAAAACGGCCGTGAATATCGAGGATTATGCATCGATATAAAACAATATGCAGCGTTCATAGCAGACACTCAAGGCTCAGCATCATTTTATATCCAAACTTCAGCTGAGCTTGTTCATAATATGTTAACTGCGTGCCCAAACCAGCGTTACGAACAAACTTATGCACTTTTACAAACGGTTAAACTTTTTGATAGCGATCCAGAAAAATCCTTATATCAGCAATTTCAAGTCCAGTTGCAATCGGCTTTAACACCGCCCATAAAAAAAGCATTGGCACAAAACTATTTAAAATTGCACCGCGATCACTTTACTATATGCTTAAATCAAATTGATACGTTCAGTATCTTTGATGTTAAAACTTGTATTCTTCAGCCCATGCAGTTTTGGTTGTCCACTATAGCTCTATTTGTTGATGAGAAATTTAATATTACGAACAATACATTGTCGCAACAATTAACCATCATTTCAGAAAAAAAATCTATTGGAAAAGAGTTTTTAAAACAATTCAAAATTGTATATGAAAGAATGCGGTTGTTTGTATTGCAATTGCGACAAACCTCACGATTTGATATGGTTCATCGCTGGTCTGTACAAGCAGTATCTCAAAGCAAAAATAACTTACAAGATAGAAAATCGTGTGGATTTGCACCGCACTTATTTCATGCACTCAATGAAACTGAACATAGAGAAATCACCACAGCATTATATTCGGTATTAATCCCTGCTTATCAAAGTCTCAACACACTGATTGAAAACGGTACACTTGCTGAAGCATTCGACCCACCACATGAATTATTTCAAAGGACATTGGCAGCATATCAAGCAAATCAAGACAAAACTCACGAAGACGATTTAACCCAAGCAAGTGATTGTTTGCTAATAAGCTTTGACTATCGGCGGGCTCAATACCCAACCTATATCGCTTACTACCGACTATTAATCGAGGATTATCGACCGATCTTCTTAAAGCGTTTTGAAAATCCTTTGTGGCCAACTGAACTTACTTTAAAGGAGAGAGAGCAGATTCAAACAGCACTTAACCGTGAACCGAATCAAAATGGTATGCGACCTTGTCTCGTGCAACAACGCAATAAATTTGAAACACAACTGCGATTGCTCTTTACGCTGGAAAGCAGCCCAGAACACATACAAGCGGCTAAAAATCGCAATGAGTGGACGGTTACTTGTTATCACCCAACTCAAGGCACACAAACCTATTTGCTCCGGGACAATATTAAGCCTTACCTGTTTGATCAACAGGGTAACTTTTTACCTAAAACAGCTGGGCATCTTTTCGGTAGGCATACAGTATTACCTACTACAACTCCTCTTGGGATACTGCACGCTAAGCTTTATCCAGAACAACCACCGATAGCTAGTGCAATTGCTGATTTATCGGGACTTCTTGTGGGCGGCGGTACACCACAAGATGAAATTTACCGATTTGCACGTGGTCATGAGATATTGGGGCATGCGGTACAATTTTTTTCTGATGCTGGCAAGGATTCATTAGCAAAAGTAATCAAAGAATATCCAGAACGACTAAATCAAATAACTTGTTCATCATTTACACGTGCATTATTACGTGTTTTATTAATAAACCCTGAAGATGATCACGAAAGAGATTATTTTCTGATTGCAACGGAGCAAGGCTACGAATTAGTCCGAACTGATAATGAGCGCGCATTTTATCCAGTAGAAGAGAATGAACAATTTTTGCTCTGGGGAGTGCGTAAAATATTGTTGATAAAGAGCGTCATTTTATGCTTAGACCAAATGACTGATTTATTAGATGCGGAAACTTTGGCAGAAATTGCACTGCTTAATCCACAATTGTTATTAGAAGAATGCTGTAACAGGCTACGACGTCGACAAGAAAGTTATGTTAATGTTTTCTCTGAAAACGAAGTACGTGCACATTTTGCGCGTCCCGAACCTGGCGTTAGTGTGTTAACAACGTTGTTGGCACCTGGCTTAATGAAAGAACTTTTTAATCGTCTGTTATCTTTGCAAAGTATCATCCGCATGAAAGACTATAAATTAACTGGGCTAACCTTATTACAAACGTTACAACCAGAGTTAGCAAAACATTATATTCCTTTGTTTAATTCAGTTCCTGTCTGTAAAGGACAAAATAATCGTGTTGGCGAGCGCTTTGCTCGGTTAGATCGTTTGTTTGCTAAAACTGCAACTGGCGTAAAATCTTCGCAATTTAATGCAACGGTAGCCGCTAGTAAACCACTAAAATTAAGCACGCCCCTCACCCTTAAAGAAGTATTACAATCATACCGCGGTGAAAATTATAGTATCGCACAAGCACAGGCCGAACTAACCATCCTGGTAAATGTTAATGTGGATGCGATTGCCAGTGACTTCTTACACGGCGGATCTGCAGAAACGCTACATTCGTTCCAGTCATTAGCTGTGCGCCATCAATTATTTATTTTTGGGCAATTTGTGCAAGCACTTAGCACAGCTGAACCGCCCAGTACAGCAGCCCAAGATATATTTCTACAGGCCTGTGTGGGCATACCGTTTCATTCATTAGTATTAACGCCTTTTAAAGCGGTGCTTACGGACCAACTGTTGGAATCTTTGTTAGCCGGAGCAGGTAACCATTTACTCACTCTAGATATTTCCGGATGCCGGCTGATATCAGAAAATGTATTTACGTCCATTGCTAAACTATGCCCGCAATTAACCCATCTTAGGGCTAGACATCTAGCAAACCTGCAACTTGGGTCAAGTATTTTCAGTGGCACAACTTTATATTTTCCATTACTAGAATATCTGGAATTTTCAGATTGTTCTTTATTAAGACAATTATCACTGAATGCACCCTCTTTAAAAAAATTGACCATCAGCCGATGTGTGGCATTAATTCAGTTAACATTGCATACACCAAATCTTGAACAGTTTGAATTAAATCAGCTTGCAAGGTTACAAGAATTTCAATTTAGTGAATCTGGATTATTTGCAAAAGCACAATTAACTCGTCTGTTATCGGCAACTTTTTATGATGTTGCTCTCGTCAGTATATTCTTACCCACGCCTATGTTGCAGCGATTGCAAATTGAAAACTGCCGGCAGCTAACGCGTCTAGAAACCCATAGTCAACAATTACAAACACTTTTGCTGCAAGGATGTCCCCTGTTTGCTGATAGCGAATTAATAAGAATAGTACCAAGCACAGAATATTTGCAGAAAGTTTCGATTGACGATTGTTCACGAATCACGCACTCCAACATTCGCTCACGTTTCCCTTTGTTGCTCTCTCATTCTTTAGAAATGGTCAATGATTTTGTTAACATGACAAAAAACCTGCCGAATCACGAAGTTGTTTATCAAGAAGATTTTACGCTGCTACAGCGTCAAGAATTACGGACACTACTTCTAAGCAAACAAAAGTATTTGGAGATGGTTGAGCAAGTTATTTCGGCATTGATGAATGCTATGGGACATGAATCAATTCGTTCTATGGATGAGGCCCATGCATCGAGAGCACTTGGAGCAATTGGTCAGGCAAGACCTCAGTATATGGCGCAAGCATTACCGGAAATGGTATGGAGGCATTGGAGTGGTGTTCCAATAGCTGTAGCTTTTGAGAAGATTGGCCAAATGGTCCCTGAAGCAATGATTCCTACATTGCAAAAAATTTTGCTAGATGAAAATAATCCAAGTAATTACTGGTGTGCAATAGGAATATTGAGAGAGATTGCGCAAGACAAACCTGAAGTGGTCATCCCTTTATACATAATTGCTTTGCGAGCCAAAGATCCAAGCTTTCGTTGCTATGTAGTTGGATCATTGGGAAAGCTTAATGGTCAGGCAAAATCTGTGGCGGCATTGTTAGTTGCTTTGAAAGATAATGACCTTTCGGTCCGACGACAAGCAGTGGAATCACTGGGGAAAATTGGTAATGCTAAACCTTTAGAAGTGATGACTAGTTTGCTGTCAGCTATGCAAGATCCGAGCAATGGAGAACTCTTATATTGTATAGAAACTGCAATGGCAAAGATTGCGCAAGAAAAACCCAATGATGTGATGCCACTATTGTTGACCGCTTTGCGAGATAAGAATGAATACATTCGTGCTTTTATGGCAAATATAATCGGAAAAGTTGGTTTGGCAAAGCTTGAAGAAGTGATCCCCGTATTATTGCATGCTTTGCATGACCCTTATGATAAGGTTCGCTGTAATGCTGTGGAAGCATTGGGACATCTTGGCCAAACGAAACATGAACAGGTTATTCCAGTTTTGCTAGTTCTTTTGCAAGAAAAATATTCAGATATTCGCATATTTGCATTGATAGCATTAGGAAAAATTGGTCAGGCAAATCTTAGAGAAGTAATCCCTGCATTGCTGGTACAATTACAGCATATGGATAGCAAAGTACGGAAAGCCACCGCAGAGGCATTAGGAAATCTCGCTCAAGCAAATCCTAAAGAAATAATCCCAGCATTACTTGCAGCATTACAGGATCAAAATAGCCAAGTACGTGAAGCCGCTGTGAAGGCATTAGGAAAACTTGGTCAAGCAAATCCTAAAGAAGTAATCCCTGCATTGCTGCTCGCTTTGCAAGATAAGGACACGTCGGTTGTCAATGAAGCAAGGTACGCGCTCGTAAAGCTTAGTAAAACAAACCTTAAAGAGGTAATTTCAGTTTTATTCGTTGCTGTGCAAAATATTTCCCATCGCTGCTGCGCGAGTCAAGCTGCATCTGCATTAGAAACAATTGGTTATACAAATCCTGAACTAGTAATCCCCGCATTTCTGGTTGCATTGCAACATGCAGACGCTGATGCCCGTTTGATCGCGGCAAGAGCATTGGGAAATTTTGGTCATACAAATCCGAAAGAGGTCATTCCAGCATTGTTGGCTGCTTTGGAACGTTCTAAATCTCCACATTATCAGAATCAGATAGTCGCTAATGCTAATATATTGTTTGCTTTAGGTAAAATTGGTCAAGCAAATCCTAAAGCAGTAGTCCCCGCATTATTTACTGCATTGAAAAGTTACCATCTTTTGGTCCGCGCTGTAACAGTAATTGCATTGATGAACTTTGATCAGCTAATACCTGAAGAGTTGATCCCCACATTGCTTGACACGTTACGGAATAAAGCGGTTGATGATATTGATTGCAAAGAAAATTTCAGTATGCTTTATAACGAAGTAAATAAACTCATAATAAAAATTATAAGTCGAGCAAAACTTGATAAGGTATTACCAACATTGCTGCATGCTTTGCGCGATAACGATTATGATGTACAAAACATGGCATTAATGTCATTAACATTACTTGTTCAGCTAAAATCTGAAGAAGTAGTGCCACCATTGCTGAATATTTTGCGAGATAATAACGATAAAATCCGTGTTCTCGCTATAAAAATACTGAGAAATATTAATTGGACAAAGCATAAAGAAATGATTACCGAATTAATGACCGTTTTGAAAGCTGAAGAAGACAGACATGTTCTCGAAGAATTACTCATTACATTGGGAAAAATTGGTCAGGCAGAACCTGAAGCAGTAATCAGTACCTTACTTGAAATAGTTCGAAATCAAGAGTCAGATAAGTTTTTTTCCAATTATCTCAGTAGCAATGTAGTGGCAGCATTAGGCATCGTTTGTCATGCTCAATCAGAAAATTTTCTGAAAAAATACCAAATCATACCCACATTATTGGAAGCTTTACGAGATAAAAACTACAAGGTCCGAGTCGAAGCAACAACAATATTAGGAGAAATTGTTAAAGTAAAAACTGAACTGGCTATGCCTAGCTTGTTGGTTGCTGTAAAGGATGAAAAAGAGGAGGTCCGTAACGCTGCTGTGATCGCACTGGAAAAGTTATGGCTAAGCTATGCGGAGAAAATTAAACAATTATTTTTCCAAGTACAACCGTTCACAAAAGAAATAGAAGTTCGGCCCGCCTCACCTAGACGCGGGCATTTATGGGACTTAACACGAAAATCATTTGGTTATGATGAAAACAGATATCAATTTTGGTCTCCAGCCGCCTCTGCTGCAGAAGCACAAAGTATTGAACAACGTCTCACCGCAAACAAATTGCTGAGCGAATGGCATGTAATTGCCTATAATGCACCACAACCAGAAAAATTTTATGTTCAGGTTAATAATTTTAACCCCCGTTGACCGATTATCGTAGTGCGGGCTAAGAGTTGTCGGGAAACAAGTCCGCACTACATTGAATAATAACAATCATCTAACGTAAATGCATTCTGCAACCATTGTAATTGAAAATTTTGATTATTAATTTGCACGCATGGATAGTTGCTCTCTTTACTGTAAGGCGTAAAGCTAATCACATCAAAACGACAAGCATTTTGTGCGCTCTGTTTATTTTTTAATAAATAATATTGCGCGGATTGAATGAGCCTTTTTTGTTTAGCGGCATCGACACTCATTAAAGCACCACCAAACTGTTGATTATTTTTCATGCGCACTTCAACAAACACTAAATTTGTGTGATCGTGCATGATTAGATCGATTTCGCCAAATTTACTGATAAAATTTTGCTGTAATAATTTTAAACCCTGTCGTTGCAAATAACGACAAGCACAAATTTCTGCCAATTGCCCTAAATCTTTTTTAGTTAGTATATTTCTCAGGCTCATAATTCATTTGCATACCTTCTTTCGCCACCACTGATAGAAAAGCATTTTTGCCTTCCAAAAACAACGTATCAGTTGGTTGATTGCTTGTTCCTAATGGCTCAAGAATAATACTCGCACCTTCACGCTTAGCAATTTGATAGGATTGTGTTCGATCGGTTGTTGCACCGATATCATAAACTTTCACATGGATATTTTGCCGTTGTGCGTCGGGTACTTTCCAATAAGCTGCTAAAAATCCATTAACCAATGCTTGACCTTGACTACCACGCGGTCCTTGCATCGGTACCAGTAAAGCGATTTGAATTTTTTTCATCAAGGGCGGATCATTTTGTGCAACTGTTGATTTTTGTGTATTTTTAACAATAGTTGGTTGTGGCTTTTGGCTAATTCCTTTAAATCGCACAACGGTTGTTTTAGAACTCATTGCCACATGCGCAACATGGCGCGTTGGTAAAGGATCGATTGGTGAAGGATCGTAGGGTATATCCCAGACGGAAACATATAAAGTTTGTGAACGCGGATTCGTGGAGTAGTATGGTACACAGCCTACCAGCAGGGCCAAACTTGCAAC
>CAYSGV010000042.1:0-12983 GCA_964430685.1 uncultured Gammaproteobacteria bacterium | reverse complement strand
GGAATAGCCATGTCAGCTAGCACATTACCTTCAAAACAACCTGGCATTTGGCACGATTATTTAGAATTGTGTAAACCGCGTGTCGTTGCATTAATGTTATTGACTTCGCTGGTTGGTATGGCTTTAGCCACAAAAAACACCTTGCAGTGGCAAGCATGGATTTTAGGGACAATCGGTATTGCCTTAGCAGCCAGTAGTGCTGCCGCCGTCAATCAACTCATCGATCGACATATTGATGCAAAAATGCGGCGTACATATAATCGACCCTTGCCACAAGGACGATTGCAAGTCAAACAAGCCATCATTTTTGCGTTAATTTTAGCAATCGCCGCAATGATTATTCTGGCAGGGTTTGTGAATGTACTTACAGCAGTACTTACTTTTTTAACCTTTGTGGGTTATGCCATTATTTATACCTTTTTTCTCAAACGCATTACACCGCAAAATATTGTGATTGGTGGGTTAGCGGGGGCAATGCCGCCTTTACTGGGTTGGACTGCAGTTACTGGTGAAATTAATGCATTTCCTTTATTGTTAGTGCTCATTATTTTTGTTTGGACACCACCACATTTTTGGGCATTGGCTATTTATCGTGATGAAGAATATAAATCAGCATCAATTCCGATGTTACCGGTAACACATGGCATACGCTTTACTAAACTGAATATTTTGCTTTATACAATTTTATTACTAGCGGTTAGTATTTTGCCTTATCTTGCCGAGATGGCAGGATTGTTTTATTTAATTGCCAGTATTATTTTGGGATTGGGATTTTTATATTGGGCCATTCTTCTATGGAAAACTGAAGACATACAAGTTGCGCTACGCACCTTTCATTATTCAATTTTATATTTAATGCTGTTATTTGTAGCGTTGTTATTTGATCATTATCTTGTCTAACCATGTACTAATGTAACATGAATCAAAATTTAATTTTTTGTTTGATGGGGCCAACGGCTTGCGGTAAATCAACACTGGCAATGGAATTAACAAAGAAATTTCCATTCTCTATTGTAAGTGTGGATTCGGCGCTGGTCTATCGCGGCTTAAATATTGGTACAGCCAAACCTTCAAGTGCTGAGCTTGCTGCTTTCCCGCATGACTTAATTGACATTCGCGACCCAAATGAAATTTATTCAGTGGGACAATTTTGCATCGATGTTGCATGTGTTATTAAACGGATACAAAGTGAAGGGAAAATTCCACTGTTAGTTGGTGGTACCATGATGTACTTTCACAGTTTACAATTTGGCTTAGATGTCTTACCTAAAGCGGACCCAAAACTGCGGGCACAAATAAATGCACAAGCCTCACAATTAGGTTGGCCAGCCATGCATGCGACATTAATGGCTGTTAATCCTGAACGTGCACGACAAATTCATCCAAATGATGCACAGCGTATTCAGCGTGCACTGGAAATTGATTGTATGCTGAAAAATAATCCACAACAGTCTTTACTGGAGAAAGCAAAAAAGCCATATGATAATATAATCAATATAATGTTACTGCCTCGTAATCGCGAACTATTAAAACAAAGAATACGCCAGCGCTTTTTGCAAATGGTTCAGTCTGGCCTAGTTGAAGAAGTTGTCGCATTAAAACAAAATTTTGAGTTACATGTTGATTTACCATCAATGCGCACGGTTGGTTATCAAGAAGTTTGGCAATATTTGGATGGCAAGATTGATATGGCTACCATGCAAGAGCGTGCTATTATTGCCACCAATCAATTAGCGAAACGGCAGCTCACTTGGTTGCGACGTTGGCAAGAAGGTGTATGTTTTGCATGCGAAGATCCATTGTTGTTGAATAAAGTTAGTGAATATTTGTCATCGACTTTTAGCTTATAAATAGAGAGGCACAAAATTGAGGCAACCAACCATTCTTATTACGCGGCCACTCGCACAAGCACAACCATTGGCTAAACAGTTAGAGGCAATTGGTTGGTCGTCAATTATTTTTCCAACAATTGATATTGAACCGCTTAATATAGAAGCAGAATTAAATGCACTGATAACCAGTGGGCAGCAATTTGATAGCATTATTTTTACTAGCGCAAATGCAGTGACCCATGGATTGCCTTTAATACAGAAATTTTTACTTAATATTCATCACAATAAAGATCAGCTTAAATTTATTGCAGTCGGTCGTGCTACGGCGTCAGCTTTGCAAAAAATGGGTATTGCCACAGTAACCACACCCGAACAGTTTAGTAGTGAAGGTTTATTGGCGAATAGCGCCTTACTGCAGGTTAAAGACAGCGCCATTGCCATTGTTACCGGTAAAGATGGTCGAACTTTGCTTGCAGATACCTTACGTCAACGCCAAGCACGCGTTACAATGCTTTATTGTTACCAACGGACTTGCCCGACAGTAGCAGTGGAGAGAACGCTTATGTTAGAGTGGCAGGAACAAGGGCTCAATACAATCTTGGCTCCAAGCCTCGAAAGTTTGCGTAATTTATTTGCATTATTGGATGAAGGGGGCAAGCATTTCTTGCGTCATTGCCGTTTGCTTAGTTTTAGCCAGCGAATTAATGCTTATGCTAAGACATTGGGCTTTAAGGGAGAAATGCGTGTGGTTAGCCAGCCATCCAATCAGGGAATCATTGAATGTTTGCAGAATTGGGAGGATGTAAATACCCATGAGTGATAAAAAAATGGACAGGCCAAGTGAAAATAATGAGACACACAGCAAGATTTTGCCTGAGAAATCGATGCCTAACCGTTTAAGATTCTGGTTTACCGGTCTATTCTTTGTTATGGCTGCTGTCGCACTCTTTTTTAGTATATCGGTATGGCTTTTGTTGCAAACACAAATTACCAAACCGATGGAAGAATTATTTGCCAATATGCAAAAATTTATGCAAACCGGTGAAAAAGTCAATCGTTTGGAAACGTCACTTGCACAGCTACAAAACCAAGTT
Organism: uncultured Gammaproteobacteria bacterium; assembly: GCA_964430685.1. Taxonomy (GTDB): domain Bacteria; phylum Pseudomonadota; class Gammaproteobacteria; order CAYSGV01; family CAYSGV01; genus CAYSGV01. The sequence continues at coordinate 10,057 of CAYSGV010000042.1, read as the reverse complement.
AACGCGATTGCCCTATCACAAAAGCAAAGCAATGTGGCACAGACAAATTATTTACTTAGTCTAGCAAATTATAACTTGCGCTATCAGAACGATGTGCGTAGCGCTTATTATTTATTAGGCTTGGCTGTGAATCAGCTAAACGCTGCGCCGACTCCGGCGCAATATGCACCTGTGACAGCGCATATGCAAGCAGCGTTGACACAACTTGCACTGATACCACAGATTGATGAAGAGAAAACAATTACAATATTAGATGAGTTATATGTTTTAATACCAACACTATCATTTAATATGTACGCATCCCACCACAAACCTGATTGGCAAGCCGCACAGGAGAAATTGGAACAAGAAAACAAACAGCTTACTTGGTGGCAAAGGGGTTGGTCGGCATTGCAATCACTGGTGATTATTCGCCATCATGAAACTGCAGTGAATCCCATGCTTGCCCCGCCACAAGAACAGAGTTTAAAAGCCAATTTACAAATACTGATACAGCAAATAGAAATCAGTGTGATGCAACGTAATGCCAAGTTAATGCAACAAAATATTTTATATTTGCAGTTACAATTGGGTGAATATTTTGACCTTGATAATCCACAGGGTAAAAAAGCTAAGGATTTAATGAGTGAATTAACCCCAGTCAGTAATTTAGCCGATAATACACACGTTGGATTTGCGCTACAGGAATTGCAATTGGCACAACAATCATTATTGACAGCACAGGGTAAGGTCAATGTTTAGTTTTATAAAATATTCACTGATATTATTAATTGCGGTACTCTTGGGTGTATGGATTTACCAAGATCCAGGTTATGCATTATTTGCCTGGCAGCAATGGACAGTCGAAATGCCATTGTGGTTGGCTATTATTTGTATTATTTTATTGTATTTTGTAATCACTTTTCTTTTCCGTTTCATCTTTGCATTACTCACTTTGCCAAGGCAATTACGAAGTTGGCATAAAATATATAAGCAAAATCGTTCCACCAAATTATTTTTTACTGGCTTGTCAGCTTATATGAGTGGTGAATATAAAAAAGCCAGAAAATTGCTCATGCGTGGTAAAAAGTTTAGTCAGATGCCAATTTTAAATTATATATTTTCTGCAGAGGCTGCACAAAAACAACAACAATTCCCAGTTTGTGATGATTATTTAACGGAAGCGCAACATTTTTCGAAAGAACAAAATTCACTATTGCAGATCATGAATGCAGAAGTTTTGTGTGAGCGCCAACAGTGGCAAGATGCAGAAGTGCTGCTTGTTAAATTTTTACAGGAAACTCCTAAGCAACCCAAAGCCATAGCTTTATTGACGAAAGTGTATTTACAGCAAAATGATTGGGACCATTTATTGCAGTTATTACCAAAATGCAAACAAATCGATCACTTCTCAGAAGAAGAATTAATATCACTTGAAACAAAAATATATAAAGGATTACTCGAAAATAGTATTAAAGAAAACGAAGAAAAGTTAATGCTCACTTGGAATTTATTACCTCGGAAATTTAAAAAAGATCCAGCATTATTACTCGTATTTGTTCGCGGTCTTGATTTTTATGGTAAAAGTAGAGAGGCGGAAATTTATCTGCGAAAAAGTATAAAAAACAATTGGAATGATACATTGATTGCAAGCTATGGCCAAATCAACACGGATGATCCGCATCGACAATTGGCTTTTGCTGAGAGCTGGTTAATCATCCATCCGCATAACCACCATTTGTTAATGACGTTGGGTCGATTAAGTGAAAAAAACCAAATTTATGGTAAAGCACGCTCGTATTACCAAGAAGCTTTAAATTTGCACCCTTGTTTAGATTACTATTTTACTTTGATCAAGTTTGCCGAAAAAATAAATGATGAACAAATGGCTAAATATATTTATAGCCAAATGCTTGTTTACAAAGAAAAACATCATTTCTAATTGCTCCTTATATCTCATTTTGCTGGCGAACCTAGCTGACAATGGAGAAGCGAAATATGGAACATGCCAAAGAACCGGGGCAACAACCGCATAGCACTCAAACATCTGTTCCTCAGATACCTGTTTCATTCACTCCAAAAGTACCAGAACTTATCATACAACAAACGGCTATAGAGCGTTTGCTTGATTTAAGCCAAGATATTGCGCCAGCTGCAGCACAAGCATTTGTGAACAACTGTAAAATCCAACTCATGCTTAAAATGGGCATAACAGATGAACAAGCTGTAGAGGTATTAAATAGAGTATTTAGTAATGAGTCAGATAGCGAATCTACGGAAAATATTACAGGACAAAGTGCAATACCTAATATAGCAGCGCAGGGGAATATCCTTATTTTGCATAATTGTACAATTCATAATCTTCAACAATTATTAAGCAATGTAAAAAACCCGGTGCCTAATATACCATTGTTAACCAAGCAGCTGAAAGATTCATACAACAGTCTATATCATTCGATTCCTCGAGTAATGGCAAAATTAGCTTGGCTACCTATTAAAACATGTTTTATTCGCTTGGCGATCATTGAAAGAAAAGAACAAATTGGGAAAGAGAAAAAAAAATTAGCAAAGCAAATAAATTCAGGTGAGCATACAGGGATCTATCGGTCATATGAGGACATATATGTTCACGAAGAAAAAAAACTGATTCCAGTTAAGGATGTATTTAAAAAAGTTAGCCATCGACGTAGTCCAAGAGTATTGGTTATAGGTCGAGCTGGAATCGGTAAAAGTACAGCAAGTGTTTTTGCAAGTTTTTGTTGGGCTGAAGGAAATTTTTGGGACCAGTATAAACTAGTATTTTATATCAAAGCAAGGAATTTAAAAAAAGATATATATAAACATGATGTAACTTTGGCATATATTATACAACAAGAGTGTTTTAGCAAACTCTCAACGATACCTAGCGAGAAAGATATCAATATTTTGCTAGAATCCTATCCAAAGAATAACATATTAATTATGCTAGATGGTTTTGATGAATTAACAAAAACCTCACCCTGCTATGAACGAATAATAGAATTAATTAAACGTCCATTAAACATAGAAACTAGCGCTTATTCAATTATCGTATTTACTCGCCCCTTTACAGACCTTTGCGAAAATGATTTTGATGAGGTTGTTGAGTGTATGGGGTTCTTAACAGAAGATATACAGAAATTTGTTCGATTAAAAGAGGTATGGCCTAATCCAAAATCAAAAGATGCACTCAAACCCGAAGAAATCAGTAGCCGACAGCAACTAGTGTTGGAATTTTTTAAGGAGAGTTACTCAATCCATACATTAATGCATGTGCCCATTTTATTAGACATGTTTTGTGCCATGTGTGTCAATAGCATGCCAATATTAAAAAATATAACTATTACAGAGCTATTAGAGAAATTCATTAATCATTTATGGACAGAATACGATAATAGACAAAAAATAATTCATCCAGAGCTTACTGAAAAAGAATTGGATGAGAAAAAGAAAAAAGCAAGAATGTTACTACGTTTATTAGCAGTTTTAGCTACGCATAATAATGTTATTGTGTTTGGTGAAGATCTAATCAACAGGGCGATTAAAATAGTATATAGATGCGAAGAGAATGATAATCATAAATACCTGCAAGATATCTTAGAGCCTGGCCTTTTGTATTCTTCTGATGGAGAAAATTATTATTACCCACATTTAATATTTCAAGAGTTTTTTATGGCGGAGTATATTCGTGATATATATATAGAACAAGTCGAATTCACACATTCAGTAATAAAAGACTGCTATCAATCACTAGATGAATATATTGCGTACATAAAGCATCATAAGAATTATGAAAACATATTAGCATTTTTAGCAGGATTACTAAAACTATATCCCCAATTATCAAAAAGATTTTTTGAGGCTATAACAGGAGAGCCAAAGGATATTATAGGTCATTATAGTAAACTATTGCTAATGCGCTGTGTAAACGAATATGGAATTGAACAAGCTAAAAAATACCTGAACAAAATAGCAAGTTATATTGTTCAGGCATATATACTCGCAGATAAAAATTATTATAATAATGGCAGAAGCAAACTGGACATGGTTTTGAGTTATTTACGTCAATGTTCACAATTGATGCATGCCAATGAAATAAAAGATGCAATAATAAGAGGTACGGCAAGATCAAATTGGAATACCAAAATACACACATTAGCTGTGTTGCAACGTGATATACCATTTTTGGCTAATGATAATTATATGCGAGAACAAGTGGCATATATGTTATTTGACCCGGACGGTGATGTTCAACTTGACGCAGTGAGTTTTTTAAAAGCATCACAAATAGAAATGCCCCTTGCAGATAAAATAGCAAAACGCCTTAAATATACAGTACCCGAAGTACAAATGTTAAATATAATTTATTTAGTTAAACTACATACACCAAATGCTATAGTGCTACAAGTTTTACGCGAGACAATTAAAAGTACTCATGATAAAGTAAGACAATTATCAGCTATAGCATTAGGGATGTTGGGTGTGGCTGATGAGCAAGTACTCACTATCCTCGATGAATTGATTATAACAAACGTTGAAGAAATATCAGTAGGTAAGTGGTCTCTTAAAATTATAGATGCACTATCTGAATTAAATAAAACGACACCTGCTGAAGGTAGTAAATTATGTGCAAAGCTTACCGTAGGGCCTAAAATAACTAATGGAAACACATATCTTGATACTTGTCGACTTCTGGCTGGATCAGAAAATAAGAAGCTACTTTTAGTATACGAAGCTCTTCGAGGTAAAGATAGTTTAAGTTTTGTAGATTTAGCACATCACGATGATGATTTCTTTGTCAAATTACTTGATGACGAAACATGCTTTAGCTTGATTATTCAGCATGCTCACGATCCCAAAATAGGTAAAAAGCTCAAGCAACAAGAACAGATTACTCTAAAACAAATAGAGAATCTTACTAGACAAACCAATCCTGCAGAAACTGAGATCGGGGTATTCATCACTTTGCTTCTACTCGAAAGATATGAGCTCATATCCAGCGAATTAATGCTAAAATATATATTTGATCCTAATATCATAACGACTATTTTAACAACAGCTCGAAACGGTGATAAATGTTTTTTACAATTCTTATTCATTATGTTTCAGCAAGTCAATCGTCAAGTAATTGCAACAGTCCAAACTGAACATGTAAAACAAAAAATAAATTTGTTGGTTGATCTATTTATTAAAATTTTTAATTCTATACCTCCGTCTGTTTTAAGACTTTTAACAACTGAACTTTTAGCATTCTTAGAACTTGGTATTCACGGAATTAGTATATGCATTGTTAGTATATTAATTTCAATTTCTCATGACATTCCTGATGGTTATACAAAAAATTATTTAAAACAAATATATCACGATAAAGCTTCTGACCTCGAACTTAAAAATATAGTTGCTAATGTAATGCATCAACAAAGCGAACCAAAAGATGAAATATCAATTCTTGTAAAACAAAATCTTAACAGTCCTAATGTTTTGATTAGAACTACTGCAGCAATTGTGTCTATTTTGAAAAGGGAGAATATCAGGTCCGCTCTACCTATATTAAAGGCTGAAAGTGAAAACAGAGAATTACCAGCACAATTACGTTTTAAAATGTATTCATTGCTCGTAAATGATAGATCATTTTTTCAAAAACTAATTGAAAATATAGATTTCTCATTAAACGAATTTTTTTATGATGAATTTTATGTATTACTATCCAAACAAACTAATGAATTGTTGATAGTGTTTATTAAAAAAAGATTGTCAAAACTTCAAAAAGAAGAGCAACAAAAATTTATCATTAATTTTCTGCATAAGCTATCCAGTTTAAGTCCACAGGTAGCATCAGCCGTTGTCAACTCATTAATTTCGGAAAATCTGTATATTGACGAAATCTCTGAATCTCTAAACAAATTTAACTACCTTGGGTTAGAGCTCAATCAAAGTACATTAGTTAAATTAAAATTTGTTGACACTATACCAATAAAATGTCTCCGCCAAGCATTTGTATTCATTAACATCAGTGATCTATATTCACTTTATGAACGTTTATACAGCCGGCAAAATTTAATTGTATATTTAGATGAAAAAACCATGATATATCAAGTTATTTCTAATGGAGAAGTTGAAACAATAAACGATCTTCGTATCGTGCAAATGTTAACATTAATACGCTATATAACTAAACTTTCAAATATGGATGTAGAGCACACTAATATTAAAAAAGTTATCTGGAAAATAATGAAGTTGAGTCAATTATTGGAATTAGAATTAACCATTATATTACCAGCAGTAAGTACATTATCTGAATTAAACGCTGCTGAAGTTACTAATGTAATAAATGCTTTTGAAAAAATACAACAAGCAAAAAAGAAACAATTTTCTAGGGTTGCACAAACTGGCCAAGCAGATATTTCTAGAACTCATTTGAATCCCAATTCCTTAACCGGTCTTAATTTGTTTGAATATCTCCTGACAATGGGAATATGTACTTATGAAGAATATCTGTCGATATGCTTCCACAAGATGTCATATTTATATAATAAAGGAGAATACCATCGAATACTATCTGTAGCTCAATACCTTGATTTTGACGAGATTATCAATTTTTTTGATGTTGATCAAAATAACCCCGACCAGTCCATGGTCGTGAAAACACAAGTCAGTATGATTATTGGGGTTACTTTGATTAAAGTAGGAAAATTGTCTGCTGCAGAAGAAATTCTTTCACAGCTATTATTTAGGCTTTTTCTATCTAAACCATCAAGTCAACGCTGGTTAATCAATTTTTCATTACCAACAGTTAATTGGTTTTTGGTCGCTTTGCAAAATGCGAATAAATTTCAACTATTACTTGATATAGGAAAATTATTTAATGAAGTAATTAAAAAGGATATAGAATATTTAGACCCAACGGCATCGACGCATGGTAATGACTTTAATAATGTCGTATTTTTTTTATTGCTCTTTCATGCTGCATTTAAACTGGGGTTATACCAAGAAGCTGCTCAATATCTAGCTGATGCCTTTAGTTTTGATATGATAAGTAGTATGAGTAGTTATAGAATTGCTCAACCTAATGAATATTTGTCCATTAGCAGGCTTATACTATTAAATGATAGTGGTATAGAAGCCAATCTAGGTTTTTATCATTCTATTTTGCAATTATTTCTTTCAAATGGAAACATTGATCAAAATGTACTCCTTGCCTTATTTGCGTGTTTTAGTATTATCAATAGTAATTTCGGCAATAAAACAGTAGCGTTATGGGCCGCCGAGATTGCTCGGGAAAAGTTTGTACAACAAAAGCCAAATGATCCGCTTTTGCAAAAAATTGATGATGAATTTGAGTTACTTAGGTTAGCTGAACTAACACCGCAGTTCATGTTTAGTTTCTTTGCAAATAATCTGACAGAAGTATCTTTAGTCGAGTTAGGCCAGATTCATCCGACCATACCTTTATCTCCCGATGATAAACAGCTATGCGGTCGTATGGATACATTATTAAACGAAGCCAAAGATGTAAAAAAGACCATTACAAATAATGAAAATAATGATCTGGATGAAACAGCATTAACTCTAATAGAGCGTATAGCCTGTGCACTTACCAAAAATCTAGAATACAGTGAAGAGTTAATGATCTTTATCGATCAGAGTAATCTACAAATGTTTAGTAAAAAATATAATTTTATTTGCAGTCCATTAAAAATACTTTGTTGCTTATTGTCAACCATAGATAGCGCAAATCAAACCTATTTCAAGGATTGTCAATCTAGCTCATTAACAGATAAGTTTGCATATTATATAAAATATAAATTAAGACATCATATTCAACTAGTTGGTATGAGCGATATTTTTTTATTAGAATCATTTTGTAATGAATTTTTAGTTTTACACCAACTCTCCTCCGGCGAAATGATCTACATTTTGAATCACACTATAAAACAAAAATACAGGTTACCTGTAAATTTCAATACCTGCTTTTCAAATACTCAAGCTGCAATGCATCCAGTTACAGTTGTTAATCTATTTTCTATGTCTAATCATACGACGACCATTCATTGTCATCAGGCAAATAATGGTTTATTTGCACTTGTGTTTGCGGTTAGGCAAAAAATGAGGAGCACGCGAGATATTGTTGCCCCTAAGGCAATTCCTCCATTTGTAGCTGATATGACTAAAGCTTCTTTGTGCTACTTAACCACCTATAGCGCTAAAATTGGTTGCATGTTACGTAACGCGCTTTATCGTTCATTGCTTGAAAATAAACATTTCATTAATAGGCAGCAATTGGCTTTGTTTCAGAGGTATAAAGTACGCTGGGCTAAAAACTTACATTTCAATGTACCTGAAGAAGCAAATCATGGTTTATTGTCTCCTTTGCTTGAAAGCACTTCTGAAACACACGCAGTCGAACTTTTTAAAGAAATAGAGCAAATAATGCACATATCCATTTCATCATTGCATGCTATTAACAGCGCTCTTTTGGCTAATACAGTAAATGTCACCAGTCTAAGCAAAGAATTACTCTCTAAAATAGGAATAGAAACAAAATTGATTTTTATCAAAGACAATTTAACTGAATTACTTGAGGCTGAATTTTTAAATAACTTATCAAGTCTTAATGCGAATGATATTATCGGATATTTTTTTTTAGTACTACTTGATCAAAATTTACCTTTTTTTATGCGGCCTATAGATGATACAGAATTGACTAAAATTCGCTATCTTGCTGGTTGTGCGATGATAGATCATCGTCAGGAAAAATATTGGCAAGCTATCTATGCTGAGTATGCTCAATTATGTCTAGATGCTAATATTCAGCTTGGTGAGACTGAGTTAGCATGTTTAGCTGAATATTGGCATTGTACATTGGAGGTCAATCAGAAAGTTTATTCTAATCAAAATCCTATTTTTGTACATATAAAATTAAATCATTTAACTTTTGATGCTTGGCAAGTCTGTTTTGAGGGTAATGTTTTAACTAATGTACTGGCTACAACACCATCAGCTTATCAAATAAAGAATCCTCAATTTAGTATGTAATGATTAGCTAATGTTGCACAAGGTATTAATATACTTTAGGCAGTTGCATCAATGCGATGATTTGCATCCCATGCCTTTACTTTTGAATTTGATAAATGACAACATTGATTTATCTGGTACAATAGTGCTATGCCAACGAAAAATAATGCGGCTATATAGAAGGAATTTTAAGCTATCTTCATTAGTTATTTTCGCTATAATGCACATATTCGTGGCGAAGAGTTAAGATTACTATTTATCTTGATCAAATTTGCTGAAAAAATCAATGATGAATCATTAGCTAAGCAAGCCTACAACCAAATGGTTGCTTACAAAGAAAAAAATGTTGTGTAATTACAATATATTACTTTAACCACAATGATAGAACCAGAGCTCGAATCTCATCAATTATTTATATGAAAAAATAACAGAGATTAATTTATGGATCATGACAGAGAGCTCTTTCAAAAGGGTAAGCCACTTATTCCAGGACTAGAAGGTGTAACCTATCAAGTTGCCATGTTGATGAAATATGCTTTAGAGGCATATCAAAGTGGCAATGAATTCGAGCTGATGACTGAAGCAGAAGAATATGAAAAATTTGATGATATTGTTATAAAGACCGGTACAACTTCCAAAGTTATTCAAGTCAAACATGGTCATAATGAGGATTGCGTCTATTCTTTTGATGATTTAGCTGGTGACCCAAACGACAAGGGAAAAAAAGTTCAAATAGCTAAGTATTTTGACTCGTGGTACAGAATAAGAACAAGATATCCGAAACAAACAATACAGTGTCAGCTTGTGACAAACTATAAAGTAACGGGAAAGTTTAATTTTCCGCAAGGTGCGAAAGAATATTGGCCAAGCGTTCATGAATATTCCACAAGTTTTAAGAATATAAAATTATTAAGCAACTTAAGATTTTGGGTTCCGCCAGCGATTATAGGTCAGGCAGAAATTGATTTCAAAACTCTCATTGAACATTGTGGCGAAAATGCAGTCAATTTTAAGGGGAACAAAAGCTTGCAAGCGTTGTTAATTA
>CAYSGV010000041.1:0-13047 GCA_964430685.1 uncultured Gammaproteobacteria bacterium | reverse complement strand
TCTATAACAAAGAATTTGCGGATTATATTTTAAAAGATCTGAGCAATCAATATATTAACCCCATTAACATTGAAACCGAACAAACCGGGGGAACACAAAGTGGCGGTGGGCCAAGCATGCGGGATACACCCCAACCTGGCCATAGCTTTTTGCATCCAACACCACTTAGTTTCGTGCCGTACAAATAACACGATTATAAATATGAAATATATAGAACTACCCTATTATTCTCCTGAACAAATTTATACAAACATTGCACACTTAAATGGTAGCGTTTGGTTAGACAGTGCTTCGCAACAGCAACAGAATCAACGTTACAGCTATATCACCTACGATCCATTTTTAACCCTACGCAGCAAAAATGGACAAGTCCAGTGCCAAGGAATTACTTTTCAAGCCGATCCTTTTTCTGTTTTGGCTGAAAAGCTGCAACAATGGCAAATAAGCAAAAACCCAGAATTACCACCTTTACAGGGCGGCATCATCGGTTATTTTGGTTATGAGTTAAATCAACATTTAGAAAATATTCCACAAGCAAAACTGGATGCATTGAATGCGCCCGATCTTATTTTAGGTTTTTATGATTTAATTATTGCTTTTGACCATCAATTAAATAAGTGTTGGCTGATCTCAACTGGTTTACCCGAAACCGACAACGAATTGCGCCAACAACGTGCTGAGCAAAGACTACAACAAGCACAACTACAGTTAAAATTAAATCGCAATATTCAACATACACGCAAACCAGAAGCATTGCACACGCATTTAAAACCAGAGCAATTCACATCTAACTTCACACAAGCAAATTATCTCACTGCTGTAGAAAAAATAAAGAATTACATTTACGCTGGTGACATCTACCAAGCAAACTTATCACAATGTTTTAGTGCGTTAGTCGAACCATTTTCCACATTAGATTTTTATTTGCGTTTTCGACACATCGCAGGTGAAGCTTTTTCTGGCTTACTTAATTTTGGCAGCACTCAATTATTAGCCACATCACCAGAACGGTTTATCCAATGCAACAATGGCAAAATCACAACCTGTCCAATTAAAGGCACACGTCCACGCCATGCTGATCCGCACATTGATTTACAGAATCAAAATGAGCTATTGCAAAGTGAAAAAGAACGGGCTGAAAATACCATGATCGTCGATTTAATACGCAATGATCTAAGTAAAGTCTGTCAACCCAACACCGTTAACGTGGAACAATTATGTGCAATCGAATCTTTTGCCCACGTGCACCATTTGGTATCCACCATTCATGGACAATTACAGCCACAAAAAACTGCGGTTGATTTACTACGCGCCGTTTTTCCTGGTGGTTCCATTACCGGGGCCCCCAAAATTCGTGCCATGGAAATAATTGCTGAACTCGAACCCAATACACGCGGGCCATACTGTGGTTGCTTTGGTTACCTTAGTTTTACTGGCGATACAGATCTTGCCATAACGATTCGCACCGTTGTGTTGCAAGAACAATCCAACCATTGGCAATTTAATTTTCAAGTTGGCGGTGCGATTACTGCAGAATCTGATCCACAAGCTGAATTCGAAGAAACACTCCATAAGGCACAAGGATTTCTGAAGACGTTGGGGAATTCGTAGCATTCTATCCACGATTATCTTGCAACCTTTGCCCGGGAATGACGTGATAAAAGAGACATCAAGCACTTCCAACTACATCATTTACGCCCGACAACAAAGAATATAAACCAAAGCCCACGTGCAATTTTTCTCAAATTTTGGCATACTGTACAGTCATACATGCCAATTGGATCAACACCATGAATATTTTCTTCACCAGCCGCGCCACACTTGTCGCCGCCTTTCAACTCGCCCTCGCTCAAACCACAATTGGTTTAAGCATAGTTATTGCAAAATATTTGCTTAACGTATTACCCATTTATGTGTTTTTAACCTTGCGTTTTTTATTGAGCACTTTCTTTATGCTGATTTGTGTTTATTACTATCGTGAAAAAATTTATCAGAATAAAAATGGTATTTCCCTCTCACGCCGTGACTGGACGATTCTTTTTGTGCAAGCACTATTGGGTGGCTTTATATTTAATGTATTAATTAATAATGGACTTAACTACACTTCAGCAAATATGGCAGGTATTATCCAAGCCACTGTACCTGCAGTGATTGCATTTCTATCCTTTTTATTACTCAAAGAAAAGTTAACGAAACAAAAAATAATAGGTATTAGCTTAGCGATACTCGGTTTAATTACTTTATCAATGAACAGCGGGAAGGTTGATTGGCAGGCGAATCATTTTATTGGTAATTTACTCGTATTGCTTGCAGTATTACCCGAAAGCTTATTTACCATTGTGGCTAAATGGTATGGCAATCAAATAACACCAACGGTCATGGCATTTATAGTTTGTGCATTTAATGCATTACTCTTTTTACCCTTAGCTATTTGGCAAAGCAGCAATTTTGATTTGACGTCAATCAGCATGCTTTCTTGGTTACTCCTGGCACTGCACGGCCTCGGTGCTGCTGCATTCTTTGTCTTTTGGTATAGAGGTTTAGAACATCATACTGCCAGTACTGCTGCGTTAATCACTACCTTCATGCCCATCAGTACCACCATCCTTGCTTATATTTTTCTGGGCGAACAACTGACTACCATACAATTTTGCGCTATGGTTTTAGTAATTGGTTCCATTGTCTTTGGTGCAACTACCTATAAAAGGCGCACGCAAGTTGTCCGTGCCATGAATAATGATTAACAGCTTCAGAAGGTTTACCCCTAACCTAAGGCCATTTTTCATGCGTTTTCGAATGAAGCGGGGAACTTTTGGTTGCTTGAACTTAGAATATTGATATACTGCCAGTCACCTATTTTAGGAGAGATGGCCGAGTGGTCGAAGGCGCTCCCCTGCTAAGGGAGTATGGGACCAAAATTCCATCGAGGGTTCGAATCCCTCTCTCTCCGCCAGTTTTACTAAATTCTGATGAGTGGATGGGAAAACGATGAGCGTTAGTTTCATGAAAAGGAAGTTTGACGCTCTTTTTAATCGCGCGCCTAGTGAACCAATTTCTGTTACCGACCCTGCAACCACAACACACGCTAAAATTGTTTGGCGCGCCGTGCCCCCTTTATTGATTATGCATCTGGGTTGCTTATTGGTTATTTGGGTTGGTTTTAGTTGGGTAGCTTTTTTTGTTGCATTATTTTTATATTTCATTCGCGCTTTTGCACTCACCGGTTTTTATCATCGCTATTTTTCGCACCGCGCTTTTAAAACTTCGCGACGTTGCCAATTTATATTTGCACTCCTCGGTGTTATGGCAATGCAAAGAGGGCCACTATGGTGGGCTTCCAATCATCGTTATCATCATCTAACTACAGACACCGAACTCGATCCGCATTCTCCGCTGACACGTGGTTTTTTATGGAGTCAACTGGGTTGGTTTGTTGCCGATAAATATCTAACTTGCAATCGCAGTTTAATTAAAGACTTTTTAAAATATCCTGAACTCATTCTGCTGAGTCGTTATGAATTATATATCCCACTTATTTTGGCATTATTATTATTTATGTTAGGACAAATACTGCAATATTATTTTCCAACTTTAGCGACATCTGGTTTGCAGATGCTGGTATGGGGATATTTTATTTCCACAGTATTATTATTTCATGCCACAAGTTCGGTGAATACTTTAGCACATTACTTTGGCTCAAAGCGTTTTAATACTAAAGACAATAGCCGTAATAATTTATTTGTCGCTTTAATTTCCTTAGGTGAAGGTTGGCATAATAATCATCATTACTACCCCATATCAGTAAGACATGGGTTTTATTGGTATGAAATCGATATCACCTATTACTTATTAAAACTACTAGAAAAGATGGGCCTCATATGGGATTTACACTATCCATCCAAAAGCGCATTGAGTAGTGCTCATAAAATTCAGACTCTATAATGAACTTGATTACCGCTGTCTTTATGAATTGTTTATTTTATTCGACATATGCTCTATTATCAAAAAGTAATACCTAAGGAGATAAAAGCATCAATTGCAAGTTTATATTTTTTTATTTTCTGATATAATCAACAACTTATAACAAAACCCGGCTTGAGGTTAAGAAATTGAACGTTTTACAACTAAACATCCATCAGCTATTAGGTCGTGTAAAAGAAAATCCCATTGCTGTTCTTGAACATTGCGAAGCGATTGATCCTGCGACTACAACCTGTGGTCTTGCAATAACTGATCTTTTTCTGTTCAGCGCGGAGCTAGAGAATCAATTAAAAAGAGGTAATTTTTTCGAAGACAAAAACAATAAATTTCGCTGGATTACATTTAATAAAAAAATAGATGTGCTTAAATTAAATATTTTACGAACAGATTTTGTCCAGCAATTGCAACGCTTAACGATTGAAAAACAATTATCAATTATTATTGCCTTAATCCTGCGATCTAAATCAGAACCGATAAATCCAATTTTACCGCAGGAATGGTTACATATTTTTAATTTTCTCCAGCAAGCAAATATAGATAAACAAAACTATATAAGCAGGTCAGAAGTTATTTCTGAATTGACTAAATTACAAAGCATTATTCAAAACAATATCCAATCAATAGTTGAAAACTTGCTGGAACAATTAAATGGTCCTGATGTAGATGCAGTATTCGCAACTTTATTATCAATTGTTACTCATGCAGACACGCAACAAGATTTATTCTATAACCTATTTGTTAAGATCAACCAATTCACTGTGCCACGAACGATTATTAATCAATATACAGATAGCCAATTTAAATCGTATTTAAAATTAAAAAATATTGCTCTTTTAGGATTAAACTATCGCCACTCGATTGGCGATATCATGTCGCTATTTAGAGAAGCGATGGAAAACAACAATGCTGCTGCTTTACATGCGCTCACTTTTAGTATTAATCGCTGCTTTTTATTATCTGAAACCGATGTCCGTGATTTAAGCTTGATTATTCGGCAACGTTTAGCACAACCAGATAATATCGTCTCGGCTGAATTAAAAACAACACTAAGACAAATTTTAGCTAATTCGCTTAGGCATCTTATATTTAGTAAAATACACCGAGACAAATATCGTCCAGTACATAACGCCATGACTGCTTATTCAGTAGTGGCATCGCCATTATCAGCAATGAACGTGCGTTTAGATCTTGCGCAGATTATACAGATATTGCATGAATATAGTGGCGAACGTTTTACTTGGCAGCAGCGAAACGAGCCAGTTATTACATTATTTAGTCATCTGACAAAAACTGCTCATACAACACAGCCACAAGCAAATTATTTCCTTTATATCTGCTGCCGCGATAATCCAATGATAATTGATATGCTTGTGCGCACGAATGAATTACAACATGCATGCCGCGATGCTGGCTATTGGTTATGGCTCAGTGCCTTGCAAGGTTATGTTCCAGCGCTTGATGAAATTCAACAAGATTTTTTGCTAGGTCAACGACGCTATCAACCACCAACTGATTTGAGCAATTATCCAATACACGACTTCCAAATTGCATATACCTTCTTGGAAGCACTTTTTGAGCGCGGGATATATAAAGATCAATTGCTTGATGCAAAAAATGGTTTAGCGATAAAATTAATTCAGCGGCAAATAGCTAGCGCGAATCAGCCTGGCATAATTGCGTTAACAGACAGTCAATTTGCTTGTCTCTATTATCGCCTTGGCCAAGCAGCAATGGCACATGAGCAAAGCTTAGCGGCAAATTTTTTCCATTTTATTGTCCGATGGCAAAATTACCCTACTGCATTGCGTCTCAGCGCTAATTTAGATTTATATCTCATGGCGAAAACTTATCCCAATAAACCGGGATTGCAACAGCCCCAAATTTACCGTTCTGCCATTTTAGATCTATGGCGAACAACAGACCAAGCTAAATACCTCACCACTAGTCTCACATCGACCGATACTTCTTGGCCTGACACGATCGCTACAGTACCTAACAGAACAGCTGTTACGACCAGGACGTTAGAATCTACGGAAGTTATGACTTATGTAATCGATTTTCAAAACTTACAACGGTTGGCACAGCAAGGTAAAAATGTACCCAATCCTCTCTTTAAATATGCGTTTGCCGGTATAGCGGGTGCCGGTTTACTTGCTTGGTACTTTTTGTTCGTACGTCATAATGAAAATAGACATGGCTCTTTGCGGAAAAGTGGCCGTGAATTTGTTCCAGCATTTTTTATTTATTTAGTGCTTTTTGTATTTATTTTTATTCGCGCCTTGCGAGCAAGAAACAGGCAGATAGAACAGCTGCAACAACAATTCTCAGAAGAATATTTCAACATGCCATTGGATCGAAATTTTGCACTTAATTCAGATAATGTGCTCGTGCCAAAGAGCAATGGCGAAATCGCTAAAAATATATCTTATGATACAGACTATCTTGCAATTGTAGTGGCTGAAATGGAAAAAGCAGTGCGAGATGAAAATCCTGCTGCCACGCCAGCTTCGGCACCGTCTTTAGCAGCAACCTCATCTTCTTCAAGCAAACAAAGACCTTTATTTGCAGATTACCAAGCACAATTAGCGACATTGCCTAGCTTTTCAGCGCCTACTGCTACGCCAGTTTCTGCATCTTTGAAAACAGAACAAAATAAAAAATTTAATTAACTCTATCGCCGGTGAACATTTATCCATCCGGCGATAACTTTTAGTTCACAAAACGGTATAATTATTAATAACAATCTCCATCAATATATTATTATTTATTACCGATCACCTTATTATTAGTACCAAGATCCATGACAGTAGTGTTTGGATTTGTCAAAACAACTTGATTATTAAAACTCGCTTTACCTCCACCTTCAAAACAATTTGCTGCTGCAGTAGTATTTGTATTTCCATTTGCATCACATAACAAATAATCAGCGCTTGATATATTGCTAAAGACATTATTAATCATATTTGCGCCTGATATACCATTTTCTACGACAATGCCAACTCCATTTTGGGATACAGAGTTTTGAATAGTGTTATTAATTACTAACCAACTAGGAAGTTGTGTATAAGGTACATTAGGAGTATCCAATACAATTCCAAGAGTCGTAAGCCCTTGCATATCAACGATGTTACCTTTAATAGAACTATTTAGTGTTCCAAGATCCATACCTGCTAAAACATTTGGACCAACTGTAATAGTATTATTATTAATTGTGGCATTATCGTCTACCATAATAATTGGTATTGAAGATAAATCATTTTTTATAATATTGCCTGATACATTGACTGATGCGATTGTTCCTAAAGGAAGTGCGTTTAAAGATCCATTAGGGTTAAAACAAAAGACTACTTGACCAACAGAGCGAATATCACCAGTAAAATCGCCTGGATCATTACTTGATACGCCATCATTGGTAAATAGATTATTTATAATATTTATATGATCACTTATACCTGCATTATTGACTGCTGCAAAGCTTCCGATATTAAAGCCTCCAAAGACGTGATCAAACCAATTATTAGCAACATTGATATTAGATGCATTGCCATTAGTAATTTGTATTCCACTGCAAAGATTCGTATTTCCGCTAATACTAGGAGAAATATTTACACCGTTCGTAAGATTTTTGAATTTAATCCCTTGAATAGTTACATTTGATATCGTCTTATTACTCGGGCCAATACTTATACCTCTATTAAAATATTGAAAGCTTGGAGCAGGTTTATCAGTCAGTGGTATTCCATTTGAATTCACTAATCCAATAAGCACGGTAGTCCAATTTCCAGCTGCGCCTGCACCGACAATACTTATGTTGGATTGTTCAACTACAATTGGACTATCACCAATTTGACATGTGCCAACCAAATTAATGACATCACCTGATGATGCTTTATTGATAGCATTTTGTATCGCCACACGATCAGGTAGTGGTGTTGGTGGAGATGTTAGCTGATTTCTACAATTAACTGTTATTGTGGATGCATAAATGGTACTTGCAAAACACCATGAAATAATGCCAAGAAAGGCATTAATTGTTCTTTTACATAAGCGTATATTCATATCATCGCCCTTATAAATCTAAGTTTTTTTACTTTAATAAATGTTGTGGACAATCCAACGTTTTCCGAACTAGCCTTATTACTCATGTTTTTCATCTCTTTTAGCTAAGTCAAACAAAACACCTAAACTTTTGGGAGCCAGTTCGAGTGCAAACCACGCGCGCAGAAAATAACTGCTCTTACTTCAAGTTTAGCTCAATAATTTTTCAAAATATCATTTAATTACAACTGGTTATAATAGGAAGGGTTTAAGGTTCTCTTAAGTTTCGCCGCTGCGCATACCACAAAACTCAATAAAAATGATACCTTACACAAGAAAATGTACTTAAATCGACTGGAAGTGGAATTAAATGCAATCTGAAGTGACGCATTTCATCGCTGAGCAGGAAAAAATACCATTTGCTGCTAATCTTAAGCGATACCTCTAACCGTAAATTGTTGAAGTTAATATGTTAATCAGAGTATTAGGCGCGAGTGCTGGTGGTGGATTCCCGCAATGGAATTGTAATTGCGCAAATTGTGCAGGCATGCGCGCGCAAACGATTAGCGCGAAAAAGCGTACACAATCATCCATCGCGCTTGGACTCAATAATAAGCAATGGCTTTTATTAAATGCTTCGCCTGATATTTTGCAACAATTGGAAAATTATGCAGACATGCAACCAAATGATCTAAAACGGCAAAACTGTTTTGCAGCCATTATGTTGATTGATAGCCAAATTGACCATACAACGGGATTATTATCATTAAGAGAAGCAGGAAATCTCGTCATCTACTCTACAGAATCTGTCTATCAAGATCTTACTAATGAATTTCCTTTAATTAATGTCCTTTCACATTATTGTGAAATAGAACATCATGTCATTCAAGTTGGTGATCAAAATTCATTTGCAATCAAAAATAATCCACAGCTGCAATTCACGGCAATTCATTTACAAGGAAAAGCCCCACCCTACTCTCCCCACAGACAATCACCAACGCCAGGTGACAATATTGCACTCTTTATTAAAGACACAACCACTAATCAATCATTGTTTTTTGCGCCAGGGTTAGAAGTCATTAACGAGGAAATCATTCACTATATGCAACAAGCAAATTGTTTATTAGTGGATGGTACTTTTTGGCACGAAGATGAAATGATCCAACAAGGCGTTGGTCATAAATGTGCTAAAGACATGGGACACCTGCCCCTTTTTGGTGAAAATGGCATGATTAAAGCACTGAATCAATTTACCACTGCGCGCAAAATATTAATTCACATTAATAACACCAATCCAATTTTGCGAGAAGGATCAGCTGAGCGAAAAATTCTAGAACAGCAACAGATAGAAGTAGCATATGATGGTATGGAAATTATTCTTTAACATTAAGAGCGTGAAGGATTATGGAACAAGCATGGAGCAAAGAAGCGTTTAAAGCCCAGTTGATGGCATTGGGAAAGTACTACCATATTCATCACCCATTTAATGTCATGTTAAATAACGTTCAGTGTGATCGCATGCAAATTCAACAATGGGTTGCTAACCGATTTTATTATCAAATCACCATTCCAATCAAAGACGCTGCTATTCTTGCCAACTGTCCGGATAGAGAAGTGCGACGCAACTGGATTAAGCGAATTACTGACCATGATGGCCATAAAAATGATGAGGGTGGTATTGAAGCTTGGCTGCAGTTGGGCATTGCTTGTGGCTTAACAAGCGATGAATTGCTTAGCCAAAAATATGTACTGCCGGGAGTACGATTTGCGGTTGACGCTTACGCCAATTTTGCGCGTACTGCCCCCTGGCAAGATGCCGTTTGTTCTTCTTTAACTGAACTCTTTGCTGGCGAAATACATAAGGAAAGATTAGCAAATTGGCCGCAACATTACCCCTGGATTGAATCAGCAGGTTTACAATACTTTCGCAACCGCCTAGAACGATTGCCGATTGATATCACTTTTGCGCTGGAGCATACGTTGCAATACTACCAAACAAAAACAGCGCAAGAACATGCGTTGCGTATTTTGAAATTTAAACTCGATGTTCTTTGGGCCCTTTCAGACGCATTACACCTAGCATTTGTGTTCAATATGCCGCCATACCATAGGATTTGCTAAATGACGGCGCTACAGCACAGCTTATTAGTCTATAATTTATACATAGCCTTTTAATTTAAGTGAAAGAAATGATGATGCTCGATACAGTTTTTCAATTTGGCCCCGGACGACGCCTGCAATGGGAAGAGACACAGCGGTGTTTCGTTATCCTTTATCCTGAAGGTATGGTTAAGTTAAATCCATCCGCAGCAGAAATATTAAAATATTGTGATGGAACAAAGTCCGTTGCTGACATTATTCAGTCATTGCAGGAAAAGTTTAATGAATCAAATTTACAAACTGACATCATCGCATTTTTAGAGGATGCATATGCAAAACGCTGGATCACAAAGTGCTAATCTGCCTTTATGGCTATTAGCTGAATTAACTTATGCGTGTCCGTTACAGTGCCCATACTGTTCGAATCCTATTGACTTTGCACGGCGTAAAGGAGAACTCAGTACGGAAGAATGGCAACGTGTATTTACTGAAGCAAGAGCGATGGGCGCAACACAATTGGGTTTTTCTGGTGGCGAACCTTTAGTCAGAAAAGATTTGGAAAAATTAATTTCACACGCTCATCAATTGGGATTTTACACCAATTTAATTACTTCGGGGATGGGAATGAACCTTGAAAGACTAACAAATCTAAAAGAATGCGGACTGGATAGTGTGCAACTCAGCATACAAGCAAGTGAAAAAGAATTAAATGACTATATAGCTGGAACTGATTCATTTGAACATAAAATATCAATAGCCAAAGCAATTAAACAATTAAATATACCATTGACGCTGAATATGGTTCTGCATAAACAAAACATCGAATACATCCAACAATTACTTGAGCTGGCGGTTAAACTCGGTGCAGAGTATGTTGAACTAGCCAATACACAATATTACGGTTTTGCCTTTCATAATCGCGACTTATTATTGCCAACTCATGAACAAGTCAAAAAAGCTGAAGCCATAGCGAGTGACTATAAAGAGCGCTATAAAGGACAAATGAAAATCTATTATGTTATTCCTGATTATTATGAAAATAGACCAAAGCCATGTATGAATGGTTGGGGTAAAGTTTTTCTAACAATAACTCCGGATGGTTTTGCTTTGCCCTGTCATTCCGCGCGCCTTATTCCCGGATTAACATTTCCAAATATACGCGAAGCAAATCTAAAATGGATTTGGGAAGATTCACCTTTATTTAATCGTTTTCGTGGTTACAGTTGGATGAAAGAACCTTGTAAATCTTGTCCCGAACGATTTAAAGATTTTGGTGGTTGTCGTTGTCAGGCATTTCTATTAACTGGAGATGCCGAAATGGCCGATCCAGTTTGTGATCTTTCTCCACATCATCATATTATTTTAGAGGCAATAGAAACTGCACGTCAAAGCACTGCCCAAAAAGAAGAATTGGTATTTCGCAATACGAAAAATTCCAAAAAGCTAACGGAATAAACCATAGAGGTAGAATATATGGGCTTCATTATTTTTCTACTCATCTGCACCACCTGCATGCAGCTAATATTAGCTGCACGACAATTTCGATTCCTGATTAGCTGGCGGCAAGCTGATCTTCTTACCCAAAAATTAAGTGCTGAATACAATATGGCAAAATTGAAGATGAATATGATAGATTGGTTATTTTCCATAGGGTTTATTCTGCTCTGGCTGTACTCGGATGGGATTATCCATCTTGACGAATTAATATCGCTAAATAACATTCCCATATTAAAAGGGCTATTATTGTTGAGTGCCATTTTTTTACCGCAGCAATTACTTCGCATCGCTCTAAATTTTTGGCGCACTTTTGGTGTTGAAGAAAAATATAACTTTAATCGCATGTCGCATAAAGCTTTTCTCGTTTATTCAACCAAACGACTTGCATTAAATTTACTTCTATTTCTAACACTCGCCTTTATTTTTCTAGCCATTTATTTGCACACGCAAGTGTGGTGGCTCTGGAATGGAATAATCATTTTTATTGGCTTATTCTTTATTCAGTATATCTACCCCTCCATCATTACTCCTTTTTTCTATCAACTAAAAAAGTTTGACGACGCACAACTTGAATCGCAATTAAAAAAATTATTACATGAAAATGGTTTTTCATTTCAAGGCATCTATTTAATCAATGCATCACGCTATTCATCGCATGGCAATGCGCATGTTGTGGGTTTATCGAAGCAAAAAAGTATATTTATTTTCGATACCCTATTGAATTCACTAAGCATTCCCGAATTAGCAGCCGTCATAGCGCATGAGTTAGGACATATTGTTTATGGCCATCTGATGAAATCTATCTTCGTGCAAGCACTGCTCATAACACTTATGTTATGGATAGTTTCTTGGTTCGTTACACATCCTATCTGGTGGTTCCCTACATTCCCTAATCTAACATCGGTTGGTATTTTGGCTGTTATCTATCTATTGGTGCCAGTTTACCAATATTTAACACTGCCAATCATGAATTTATTATCGCGACATGGTGAATCTTCGGCGGATGCTTTTGCTGGAAAGGCTGGTTATGTGCCGTTCTTAATTCAAGCCTTAACAAAATTGACCCAACAAAATGCAGGACTTGATGGTGGCGATCCTTGGTATAGTGCGTGGTATTATTCACACCCCTCGTTAGTTGCAAGAATAAATGCACTTGAAAAAAGTGTAATGCTGAATGCTGGAAAAAGTGTATAAAACAAGCTAATATTAATTTTAATTATTTAGAATCAAAATTAAATTTCTCAAATATGGAATGAGTTGAATCACATGCGTCAGGCGGAGTCCAAACCAGCAATTCAAGCGATCCATCTCACCCGTCATTTTGGTGAATTGGTAGCTGTCGATAACGTAAGCTTCAAGATTGATCATGGCAGCATTTTTGGCCTGCTTGGGCCCAATGGCGCGGGCAAAAGCACGACCATTAAAATGCTG
>CAYSGV010000040.1:0-13081 GCA_964430685.1 uncultured Gammaproteobacteria bacterium | reverse complement strand
TACCCTTGAAGATGATGCGCAACAAATCTGGTCAACAAATATTCTGTCCATTAACATTAGATGATATAGATTTTACTAAAATAAACTCCTCTTCAATAAATATTCTTGTCTTAACAACTTCAATTGTTTTGGTTGATTCATTAAAAGAACAAGCGGGAAAATATTTCAGTCAATTAAAACCTGAAAAATTTATATGTTTTACAAATTTAACAATTTTGGATCTTAGCGGCAATGCTATTGGGTTGCTTAATAAGGATCTTATACTAAAAGTCATAGCGATTTTACAATTTTTGACCAAACTAAAAACATTAAAATTACGTGGTAATTTTATTACTGATGATTTATTGCTTGTCATATTAAACGCTTTGCCCGAACATCCAGCCATTGAAGAAATAAATTTAATCAATAATTTTCTTGTATTAGACCAAGGTCCTTTAATTATCGGAAGTTATACCCCGCGGGTGAAGCGAATATATAGCGATAAAAAAGGCGAAACGCTAGCTGAAATCAAGGCACAAACAGAAGCTATTATACAGCATATCATTGCATTTAAAGCCACGAGAAAGTTTTTAATAGACATTTCAGCTAACACTGTACAGGTCATTCCATTTATGATTAGACATATCGTTACCACGCAGCCACGACAAATACAAAGTTTATTGTGTCCGATGAGCTATTTAGACCCAGACCATGCATATGTTGCCATTTCACGGAAATCAGGCAAAACTCATGCTAGTTTGTTGGTTGAACATATGAGTATGAATGGTCAATGGCAACTGATCCGCCACCACATATTTGGTGATGGAATTATTGAGAGTGTTTATTTCAATACATATCAGTTTTATCAGGAAATTAAAGATTATAGATTATCAGAAGTGTTTGTCTTGAATAGCTGGCAAGTACGTAATCTAGAAGAAGAAATAGAAAAAGAAAAGGTTAAATTTGGCAGTGGACAATCAAGATTAGTCACATTATATTGTTCTGCCGCTAGAGATAATTCTAACTGCGAGGCCTGGTGTGCAGAAATGATTAAGCGCGCTAAGGGAATCAGCCCAAGTACACCATTCTACATTCCCCCATTAGATATACGAAATGTTATTAACATAGATAGTCCTCGAGCTGTTGATTTTCCTTACACCCCAGTATTATACGGAAATGTATACTTCTCCTACGTTCTAGATGATATTCTACTGGAATCAGTTAAAAATGGTTATCAAGTTGTACTATTCTATATTTATTGGCAAGACATGTTGGTTATGGTTTTACGGTTTTCATTGCTTAACGGAATTAGGTTGGTAAAACTATTACTTGAAAATAACTGGGATCACGATTCTACAATCTATCGCCACGTAATAGAGCGGTATGAAGATTGTTTTCCTGATTGTAACATAGTTAAAACTGCTTCTATTACTGATGAATATTTAGACGAAATTGAACAGAAATTGCATGATTATAGCTACAATAGCAAAAAATTAATGCAAATAGAGCTGGACGGCGGTTTAAATGTTAGGTCTGTGTATATTGCAGATGAAACGTATTTAGAAACTCATGGCCCTGACCATACTAATTATTTGTTTCAACATGGTTTATTTAAGCCTGCTGAATCACAGCAAATGATGATCGAGCTTCGTCCCTCTGATTATCGCTTTCAAATGGAAGCAACCATTAATATGGAGCTATGAACTGATGAGTCCTCTTCCCTATTCAACGGTTACGGACTTAGCTAAATTTCGCGGTTGATCAACATCTGTACCTTTAATTAAACCCACATGATAAGCCAACAATTGTAAGGGGACAATGTAGTCAATTGGCGTGGTGATATTGGTTTTATTTGGCATATGGATGAGTGTCATGCCTTCATCGCTCTCTAAACCAGCTTCAATTGGTGCAAAAACAAATAATTCACCACCGCGGGCACGAACAACTTCTAGATTTGATTTTAGTTTTTCGAGTAATTCATCGGACGGCACCACTACAATTACTGGCATTTTTTGATCAACGAGTGCTAGTGGACCATGTTTTAATTCACCAGCAGGATATCCCTCTGCATGGATATAAGAAATCTCTTTTAATTTTAATGCACCTTCTAAAGCAATTGGAAAATGCACGCCACGACCTAAAAACAACGCATGCTGTTTTTGAGCAAAACGTTCAGCTAATTGTTTAATGGTGTGATCTAAGCTCAATATTTTTTCTATATGGTTGGGCAATAAATATAAATCCGCAAACATTTTTTTAGCAATTTCATCTGCTAAATTATTTTTTAAACCAAATAATATGGCTAACTGCAATAATACAACTAACTGTGTGGTAAATGCCTTTGTAGAAGCCACACCAATTTCTGCTCCTGCACGTGTGAGCAAGGTATAATCAGCTTCTCTTGCCAATGCACTTTCGGCAACGTTACAAATGGTTGCTGTTGCAATATAGTTTGTCTTTTTCGCTGCACGTAATGCTGCTAATGTATCAACTGTTTCACCTGATTGCGATAAAGTTAATAATAAAGTGCCCGGTTCGACTACTACTTGTCGATAACGCATTTCACTGGCAACTTCAACAGTACAGGCAATACCAGCAATGGATTCAAACCAATAACGGCCAACAAGACCTGCATGATAACTAGTACCACAAGCAACGATGTGTATGCGTTTTAATTTGAGAAATAATGGCGCGATCCTTTCTGCTAACCCATGTTCAAATTTTCCATGAATAGGAAAATGTTCTTGTAAAGTTGCTTGAATTGCTGATGGTTGTTCAAAAATTTCTTTCTGCATGTAATGTCGATATTGTCCACGTTCAATTGATTCTGCTGTAAGTTCAGTTTGTACAATTGGCCGCTCTACTTGTTCATTATCAATCGTGACGACTTGAATTTGTTCGCGACTAATTTCAACAATGTCGTTTTCTTGTAAATAGATAAATGATTGTGTAATCGGTAATAACGCTAATTGATCTGAAGCGAGAAAGTTTTCACCGATGCCCACACCAATAACCAAGGGACAACCATGACAAATACCATAGAGTCGATCAGGTTGATCAGCAAATAAAATGGCTAAAGCATAAACACCCTGTAAACGTTGCAGTGTTTTTTGCAAAGCCGTTAAATGCGGCACCCCTTGACTGCGTAAATAATGAATATAGTGCACAATCACTTCGGTGTCGGTTTCTGAATGAAAATGGTAGTTCAGCTCTTTAAGCTCAGCACGCAATTCATCATGATTTTCGATAACACCATTGTGCACAAGCGCAATATGTTCATGTGAGATTAAGGGATGCGCGTTACGTTCGTGTGGTTTACCATGGGTAGCCCAACGGGTATGTGCAATACCAACCTTACCGGGCAATGCATGCACTTCGAGTAACTCCGCTAGCTGTGCGACTTTACCAACTGTACGATTACAACGAATGTGATGGTTGGTATCGAGCACGGCCATACCCGCAGAATCATAACCGCGATATTCAAGTCGTTTTAACGCTGCAAGCAATATTTTTGCTACATCACGTTCCGCAATACCCGCAACAATGCCACACATAGGTTTACCTCTTATAAAAATCCTATCGACTCACCCGCAATCAGCATGGGGCGCTCCTCCCTTTAAAAGGAGGGTAAAATTGATGCGTTGATTGTAAAGCAAGCATGACAGGGTTACAAAAAATTCTTCTGTTTTCTTGCAATTCCTACAAATGGGGGCAGTCACTGTAACCACGTCATTCCCGGGCGGAGGCTGCGTGTAATGGTGATAGAATTCATGAATTACTCAGCCAAAGCCCCGAGAATGACGTAGTCGTGAAGAGAGTTTAAGGTTAAATCTTTATTGTTGAATTCCTTTGCTCTTTTTTTTCGTTTTCTGCACAAAATCAGCCAATTCTAATTCAATCGTCTTTGCTTCTGGGTCTACAGCCACCAGCCGCACACGAATTTGGTCTCCTAAACGGTAACAAGAATTGGTGCGCTCACCGGTTAATCGATGTTTCTGGGGATGAAAATGGTAATAATCATTAGGTAATGCCGTTACATGCACTAAGCCTTCAACATACAGCTCATTCAGTTCGACAAATAGACCAAAACCAGCAACATTGGTTATAATACCATCATATTCTTGACCAATTTTATCCAACATATATTCACATTTTAAGCGGCTTTCCACATCGCGTGCTGCATCATCTGCACGGCGCTCAAGACTGGAGCACTCCTGGCCTAATACCAGCATTTTGTTGCTATCGTAATAATATCGGTCCAAATTTTTATGTTGGCACAGATAACGAATCGCCCGATGGACCAATAAATCAGGATAGCGGCGAATGGGCGAGGTAAAATGCGTATAAATAGGTAATGCCAAACCAAAATGTGCTACTTCTTTAGGTGAATACACTGCTTGACTCAGACTGCGCAACAATACGGTTTGGACCAAGTGTGAATAGGGCTTATCTTTTAATTTACTTAGAATTGCCCCAAAATCACCCGGATGAGGATGTTTTCGATTGGATAAACCTAAATGAAATTCACTTAAAAAATTCCTAAGTTCGTTTAATTTATCAAGTGGTGGCGGTTCATGAATGCGATAAAGGATGGGAATTTTCCGATCTTGTAAAAATTTGGCTGCTGCGACATTCGCCAAGATCATGCATTCTTCAATAAGTTTGTGAGCATCATTGCGTATCAGTGGAACAATTTTTTTCACTTTTCCGTGCGAATCGAGTTCAAACCGCGTTTCAATTGTATCAAAATCAATGGCCCCACGCTCATCACGTTTTTCTCGTAAACACGCGTAAAGTTGATGTAAATTTTGTAAATGCGGTAAGACATCTGCATGTTGTTTACACAATATAGGATCTTGATCGATAAGCATCTTCGCGACTTGGTTATAGGTCAAACGTGCATGTGAATGGATCACTGCATCGTAAAAGGTAAATGATTCCAACTCGCCACTGGCACTAATCACCATATCAGCAACCAAACTCAGCCTGTCAACACGGGGCATTAATGAACATAACTGATTTGAAAGCAATGGTGGCAACATTGGAATCACTGAACCTGGAAAATAGATGGAAGTTCCACGATTGCACGCTTCTTGATCCAATGCACTGCCTATTTTTACATAATGGCTCACATCGGCAATTGCCACACACAATCGAAAGCCACCTTTTGCATGTGGACTTGCAAAAACCGCATCGTCAAAATCTTTAGCATCCTCTCCATCTATGGTCACAAAGGCTAAATCACGACAATCTACTCGCCCTTCTTTATCCGCTGGCAGTACTTCTTCTGGAATACCTTTTAACTCTGTCAATACAGCATCAGGCCAGCTATGTGGCAATCCGTGGCTATGAATGGCCATTTGAATTTCTAAGCTAGGTGTTAATTTTTCACCTAAAATTTCGATGATTTGCCCCATAAGGGTGCCACGGTGTAATGTTTCACGGAGCAACTCAACAACCACAATCTGTCCGTTTTTCGCTTCACCAATAGCATCTGGCTTAATCATAATCACTTGGGTAATTTTTTTATTATCCGGGATAACAATATTTAAACCATCTTCACAATTCAGTTTACCCACGATTTTGCGCGTTTTTTGTTCTAATACTTCCACAATTTCAGCTTCACGCCGACCACGCGCATCAATACTCGAAATTTGTGCTAAAACCCGGTCACCATGTAAAACTTTACGCATTTGCCTTGGCGACAGATATAAATCTGTACCACCATCATCAGCAACTAAAAAGCCATAGCCATCTCGATGACCAACAACTCTGCCGGGAATTAAATCCATTTTTTGAACGAGACCATATGCACTACGTCGATTACGTATAATCTGTCCATCAAGCTCCATAACACATAAACGGCGCTTTATTGCTTCAATTTGCTCTGGATTCGTTATTTGAAACGCTTGAAGAATTTGTTTGTTTTTTGCTGGTTTACCACGTTCACGCAGAAACTGCATGATGTATTCTCGGCTTGGTATTGGTTCGGCATAACGACTTGCTTCACGTGCTGCGTAAGGATCATCCTTGATACTATATATCTTGACCAATCACTTTCCTCTCTTTTTGATGCGTTACCCATTTTTTCACAAGTGCATCAACACTCGCTAATCCGAATGGTTTATTAATAAAATCATCTAATGGACCAAGCATCAATTTATCTTTATCGGATATAGCCATGTGCGCGGACATACCTATTATAGGTACGTTATGCTTTTTTTTGTTAGCTTTTAATTTTTGCGCAACTTCGAATCCGTCCATCCCTGGCAACCCGATATCTAGAAAAACAAAATCATAATCACGATCCCACATGGCCAATGCTTGGTGCCCATCACTTACTATATCAGCCGTACAGCCAATTTCACTTAAAATTAAACTAACAACATGTTGATTTATTACATTATCCTCAACTATTAACCCATGTGCAATCGGTTTTATATGTTTTCGTTTATCCGTGAGGAGCAGTTTCTCCAGTTTGATTTCACCATTGGGATAATTTATTTTAGTTTGTGATTCCTGATATACCAGTTCTAATTTAAATAAAAATTGCATCCCTTTTCGGTCATTTTGCTGGACAATGAGCTGACCATTCAATTTTTCAATCAACTCTGAGGCGAGCATAAAATAAGGGTTGTGCTCAATATCTGTTATTTCTTTTTGATTATTCTTACAGTATTCATTGCGATGGTTCTGTCCTAAGTAATCACGAACACTATTTAGGGCAATTTGGCAGAGTACACTATTCTGGGTATGGCTTAGACTGCGTATTTGTAAGCAGATGACTTGTACATCACTTGGTTGTGATATTAGTAAGATCAAATTGCGCAATGCTTGTTTTATTCGTTCTATATCACCTAAAAAATAACCATCTAATTCTGGGGCAACATTAATTGCAAATCGTATACTTTTAAACGTGAATAATTGGGAAAAGCAATCTTGTAAACCTTCCACGGCATGGCGTAAGTTAAAATTAACTGTTTTATTACCAAACTCTTCTTCGCCAATTCGATAAAAATCGAGCGCATCACCCAGTAAAGTTGTTAATTGGGTTGCATGATCATGAATACTGTGTAATGCATTTCGATGTGGTGATGGTAAAGTATGTGCGCTCAGTAACTGAACTGCAGACATGAGTTCGTTTAAATGCAAATTGAGTAAGTTGCCGTGGGTTAACCAAAAATTGCGTTGGTGGTTTGATAATTCTTCTTTATTTTCTATTGCACCATGAATCGTTTGTTCCCATTGTTTAACACCCGTCATGTCGCGGGAAATCGTACCAACCGCAATACATTCGCCGTATTCGTTTTGAATGGGAATACGCGTCAGTTTTATCCAACGAAGACTGCCATCAGGCCGGCAAATACGGAATTCTTCTTCATCGCAACGACTGGGATTGGTATGGTATAAATTTCTTAATTCCTCAATTGAGGGCAAATTTCTTCGGTCTTCTTCAAAAATATATTGCCACCAATCTTGAGGTTGTTCATATAAGACAAGTGCTGATCGACCCCAGATTTGCTCAAATGCATGGTTAACAAACAAAATATGGCTAAACTGTACATCCCATAAACAGATGACATCTTTTGTGCGTTGAATGAGTTTCCGTAATAAAATTTCAGATGATTGTAATTTTATTTTTTTGATATCCATATTTTTTCCTGTTATATAAGCACAGCACAACGTTATATTCTTTAATTATCCAGGCAATCCCTAGTCCTTATTGATCGATATTTATAACATATTTTTGTGATCATTTTAAATACAAATCTTACTTTTTGATACAAATAAATGACTTATCAGATTGTTGTCTCTCTTAGCGCATCCATGCCGCCTGCTAGGCTATAAACCCGTTGGAAACCGGCTGCAACCAGTAATTCTGCTGCCTTTTGGCTGCGCATTCCTTTTTGACAATACAATAAAAATGTTTTGTTCACATTTTTTTCTGAAAATACCGGATCATCAGCAACACGCATATTTTTTAATCGTTCGAACAATTCAGCCATGGGAATACACATACCACCCAAATGACCCAAATTGCGTTCGATAGGTTCACGCACATCAATGAGCACATGATCATCTGTTTGCTCGATTAATGATCTAAATTCTTTCTCTTCTAAGACGTTTAACATCATCGGTCGTTTTCCTTGATTGTTACAGGGCGGTTTAGGGCGTGGCAGTTGCGTTAAGTCCATGTGTTGCGCACAGAGTAAGCAGAGCGGATCAGCCGTTAAATGCCAATACTTAAAGTTCATTGATAGCGCGTCATAATGCATCAGTCGGTGAGTTAGCGACTGGCCTTTTGCTAAGATTAATTTTAGCGCTTCGGTTGCTTGAATTACCCCTAAAACACCGGGCACAGTACCCAATACGCCACTGGTTGCGCAATTGCTTTGTAAATTGGCTGGTATAGACTGTCCTAAGAAGCATCGGTAGCAAGGGGTGGGCAACCGTGCATCGAAAACCGTGCAATATCCTCGCAATTGCTCTGCTGCAGCAAGAATTAGCGGTAATTTTAATAGCCAACAGTAATCATTGAGTAAATAATGCGTGGCAAAATTGTCTGACGCATCTAAAACCAGATCATGGTTTAGGAGAATCGCACGCGCATTAGCTAAATTTAGCTCTTGTTCGTAGGAAATAATTTTAATATCTGGATTAAATGCGGCTAAACGCGCTTTAGCAACTAAGGCCTTAGGCTGACCGATATCAGCTGGTTGGTAAAGGATTTGGCGATGTAAGTTACTTTCTTCTATGCAATCCGCATCAACTATCGAAATCTGCCCCACCCCAGCTGCCGCTAGGTAATAGAGCGCTGCCGAGCCAAGGCCACCGGCACCAACACATAATACACGTGCTTGTTGTAGTTTGTGTTGGCCATCTATGCCCACCTCCGCTAGAAGCATTTGGTGTTGATAGCGTCTAGATTCATTTTGTTCTATCATTATCTTACCGTGGCACAGGCCCCTTACGCATACCCATCTATAACTAGCTCTGGGACAACAGACGCATTATAATACGAAATTGGCTTCGATATTACCAAAAATCATGTAAATATTAATTTTTAACGACTACGATAAACAACATGGCACGTGATTACGCAAAGAAACATAGTAAAAAGTCTTTATTCACATCCTCCACGCGTTCACAAAGAACACCCGGGTGGGTTTGGTTATTGACAGGTCTCTTAATAGGATTATTTGCCTCTGGGCTAATTTATATCAATAGCCATTCTGCTGACAGCAAAGACCCACAGCCAACCACCATTACAAAAGCACAACGCGATACGGTAAAGCGCAATAAAACAAAGGAATTAGCAGACAAAGAAAGCATCGTAGAACAAAAGGCTGAAAAAACACCGCAAAAAAAACGTTTTGAGTTCTACACCATGTTAGCCAATATGGAAGTTCCAATTGACCCCTTACTCAAATCGAGCAACAAAAATCAAGAGAATAAAACAGTTGCGCAATCAGCAGCACGTAACATGCCAGCAACAAAACAAAATATCCCCACTCCAGCGGCGAAAAGTAATATGCCTGATATGATTACGCAACCAAGTATATCTACGAGCACAAAATTAAGGGATATCAATCAATCAGCCACAAAAATTCGTGACGAAAATGATGAAACAGTCTCCGCGGTACCACAACATCCTAAAAAAGCTGAACCTACGAATACAAACGCTAATCTACCCGAGGTCAAACCGAAAATAGTGAACGCCCAACCATCCATGCTTGTACAAGTAGGATCATTTAGCGACAGCAAAGATGCTGATCGTTTAAAAGCATCGCTCATTTTGCAGGGGTATCAAGCAAATATCAAAAGATCAAACCATCAGACACAAATATTATACCGGGTCTATATGGGGCCCTATACAAACAGAGCAGAAGCGATGAATACCCTCACCCGTTTAAAATCAGAGCAGATAAATGCTATTTTAATTGAAGATAGCGGGCCTGAAAACGGTGTGGATATAGTCCATACTGAGGATTAATAAGTTAAATTGGATATATTTCCATAATGTGAATTTAAGCCGTTTGGAAAGTAATAAATATCCTGAGCAGTAATAATATATTGGTTATTTGAGATTATGAACAAAACAATTTGGCATAGCATCAATACGCTTGATCAACTCAATCAACGCGGTCTTGGCACGATGGCACAACATTTAGATATTCAATTTACTGAGATAGGTCCAGATTATTTAAGCGCAACCATGCCAGTCGATGAAAAAACGCGACAACCTTTGGGCATTTTAAATGGCGGCGCTACATGCGCTTTAGCTGAAACCGTTGCAAGTACTGCTGCTAATTATTGTATCGATATTAAAAAATATTATTGTGTTGGCCAATCCATACACGCACATCACTTACGTCCTGTAAGCGCTGGGTGCGTTACAGCTATTGCAAAACCCATTCATCTGGGTAAGAAATCTCAAGTTTGGGATATTGATGTTTTTAGTGACCAACAGAAAAAAATATGCGCTGTACGTATGATTATGGCTGTTCTTGCTCGCGAAAATAGTGATGTGAAAGGTTAATTTATGTTAAATCTGTCTCCAAATTTACCCATTGGTATATTTGATAGTGGTATTGGTGGATTAACCATCGCGCGCGCTATTAAACAATATTTACCTAACGAGCGTTTTATTTATTTTGGTGATACCGCACACTTTCCTTATGGTGATAAATCAAGCTCACAAATCCAATCTTATTGTTTAAAAATAAGTGACTGGTTTGTTGAACAAAATTGTAAAATGATAGTCATTGCATGCAGCTCAGCTTCTACAGCAGCTTTAGCACGGTTACAAACACACATCGGTCAACACATTTTACTTGTTGATGTAGTTGATCCACTCATACAATATCTCAACCTCGCATTTTCACAACAAACATTAGGCTTAATTGGTACATTGCAAACTGTTAGTTCAAACATGTATCAACAAAAATTGGCGGAAATTAATCCTAGCATTAAATTGCATTCACTGGCCACCCCATTACTTGCACCGGCTATTGAAGAAAATGCCAATACGCTTGCTACACAAAAAATATTACACGACTATTTATTACATCCACATTTACAAGATATACGTGGTTTAATTTTAGGTTGTACACATTACCCACTTATTATCAAAGAATTTGAAGCATTCTATCAACAAAAAATAGAATTAATTGATCCAAGTCAGCTAGTTGCCTCGCAAGTAGCGCGCTCATTAACTGAACATAATTTACTCAACCAAGATACGACACCGTTTCCAAAATCAATTCAATATCGCTATTTTGTTTCGCACTATCATTCTAATTTTGCTAAACATGAAAAATTATTGGCCGAAGAACAACTACCACTTGAACACTTTCCGCTATGGGAATAACCATAAAATCATATCAAAATAAATACTGTCAACCACAGTATTCGCTAACCGAAATACTGCACAATGTTCGCCAATGTAGATTTTGCGAAAAAAAATTAGCTCACGAGCCCAGACCAACTTTGCGCGCAAATGAACAGTCAAAACTATTAATTGTTGGCCAAGCGCCCGGAACGCAAGTACATAAAACCGGTATCCCATGGAATGACCTAAGTGGTGACCGCTTACGGCAATGGTTAAACATTAGCAAAGATGTTTTTTATGATGAACATAAAATTGCCATTATACCGATGGGCTTTTGTTATCCAGGCAAAGGAAAAAGTGGTGATTTACCACCTCGACGCGAATGCGCACAAATTTGGCTACCACATCTGCTTACTAGGCTACCCAATATACAACTAATATTACTGATCGGCCAATATGCACAGCATCACTATTTAGGCCAAAAATGTAAAAAAACTTTAACGGTAACTGTAAAATCATTCAAAGACTATGTGCCCAAGTATTTTCCATTGCCACACCCGTCTCCACGTAACACTTATTGGTTACAACAAAATAAGTGGTTTGAAACAGAAGTAATTCCATCCTTGCAAAAATTAGTAAAAAATACAATCAAATAGAGATTAATTATGGAAAAAACATTACAACAACGTCTCAAGCAAGCTCAAGTAATCTGCAAAGAACATGGTGCAGCATTAACCGCATTGCGCATTGACGTATTGCGTTTAATCTATGAAAGCACTGTACCATTAGGCGCTTATGATTTATTAAGAAAACTACGAATCACAAAACCTAACGCTGAACCTCCCACCGTTTATCGCACACTTGAGTTTTTACAAAAATATCATTTAATTCATCGCATCGAGTCAGATAATGCTTATATCGCATGCGACCAACCGAATGTACAACACCAGGGTCATTTTCTGCTCTGCCAACAATGTGGTTTAGCAATAGAATTGCAAGATGAACGCATTAAAACAGCAATTGAAATGTGTGCAGCCGAAAACAAATTCACCATCGCCAATCACTGCACTGAAATTATTGGCTTGTGTGAAAACTGTTGCGTAAAATAGATTAGATAATTAGAACTCTAGCATGCCCATTAATCCCATTAAAGCGAAGCCTGCAGCAAATAAGGATATTCCCCATTTTTTATTAATATTATCTTTTAGAAATCGGCAGCGACATGAATAACTTAAATAGGCAAATAAGAAGCCCGCAAAGAGATCAAAAAATCCAGACCATAAGCCACCCGAATTTTCAAATATATTACCCATTGAGCCACTTAAACTGATTCCAAGTGGCGTCATCAATGCGAAAATAATCAAACTAATAATTTGTAGATGATATGGAATTTTATTTTGTCCAGAATAATATACTAAGACAAAAGCTTCCGATGCTTTGTGGCAAAAAATGGCCATAATAAATCCAGTAATACCTATAATGGATAAACCAATACCAATAACCACTCCTTCAGTGAACGCATGCGTACACAATACTAAGGCTAAAAGAATTGAAACAGTATATTGCGGTAGCACTTTACCAAATAAGGTAGTCCGAGCTATGGAAGTATTTTGCTTCTGCGGAATATTGATTATAAATAAAAGAATGAGCCATACCAATAATATTGCAGCAATTAGCCAAATAGGCACTGCAAAATATAGGGCTAAATGTTCTGTAGCTTCTGGAAAGAAATAAAATAGCGCAAGCCCTAACAATAGCCCACCACCTATA